>NZ_JAPVZK010000009.1:0-77980 GCF_041432345.1 Streptococcus sp. 27098_8_103 | reverse complement strand
AAAATCCTTTCATTCAAAGGTTTCTAGGTTTTTACGAGCAGAGCAACACACTCCACGTGCGCTGTTTTCTTTATTTGTACACTTTTTTTCGTCATCGGTTACGGCATTAAAACACAATTTATCATTTTCTATTTTAGCATTCTTTCTTTTAGATTTGTAAGATTTTGCATCTTTAGTCGAAGAATCTCCCGTTTTAAAAATTATAGTCAACATTGCTGGATCAATTTCTCCATCAGAATTTATTCCGCCTACTATTATTTTTTCAACGATACTTTCAAAAATGTCCTTGTCAAACTCCGTCAAAGTCTTTTGTGAAGTTAAAATTTCTTTAAAATTCTCTAATCTACTTTTTATATCAACTTCTGATTTTAAAGTTACTTCTAAGTTTACTTTTTCTTCTAAAAGTTTTTCTTTCTCAATTTGTATTTGATTGAATTTATCTTCATATACAGAATCACTTATTTTTCCATCTAGATTCATTGAAACTAATTTTTCTTCTTTTTTGTACAACGAATTTAATTTACTAACTATCTTATTCAACTCTACTTTTAAGGTATCATCAGTAAGCTCTTCTTTTATAATTTCAAGAAAGTCTTCAGTTAGGTTATTATTTTCATAAAACAACTGTTGGTAGCTCTGTAAAAAAGCATTTTCTATTGCTTTTTCCTCTATGCCTTTACTATGAGTGCAATGCTTTTTACCTCTCTTTATAGATGTTGTACAGTGCCAAATAATCTTTTTGTACTCTGAACTAGAGTGCCAACTTCTTCTAGACAGAACAGTACCACAAAAACCACATTCCAATCTACTGCTAAAAGGGTACATTCTTGAATATCTTTCTCGTTTACCTTTTGTATTTGCTATGGTTTTTTTGTTTCCTGATCTCCGTAATCGAATTTCTTGCGCCTGTGTAAAAATTTCTGGACTAATTATTGCATCATGATTATTTTTAATGTAGTATTTATCTTCTTCACCGAAATTTATTAAACGTCTCTTACTAATGGGATCAACAGTGAAAGTTTTTCCCATTAGAATATCACCTTTATACTTCTCGTTTTTAATAATTCCTAAAACTGTTGTATCTTGCCAGTGATCAAGACCTCTCGGAGTTTTATAACCTAGTTCATCAAGTTCTCTAGCTATTGCCCTACCCCCAATACCATCAATGTATCGTTCAAAAATATAACGTACTATCTTGGCTTCTTTTTCATTTATTGATATCGACTTTGTATCTTGATTATAGTCATAACCAAGACAACCTTGAAAACCAATAAGTTCTCCACGTTGCATCTTCATTTTTAAACCCTTTTTAACATGGGCAGATGTATTTTCAACTTCCTGTTGAGCCACTGAACTTAATATCGTCAATAGTAACTCACCATCCATAGTTAAAGTATCAATATTTTCTTCTTCGAAAAATACACCAATTTGTTTATCTTTGAGCAAACGAACATATTTGAGAGTATCTAATGTATTTCTAGCAAAGCGAGCAATGGCTTTGGTAATGATATAGTCTATTTTTCCATCAAGGCAATCTGAAATCAATCTTTGAAAATCTTGTCTTTTTCCAACTTGAGTTCCTGAAATCCCTTCATCAGCATAAATGTCAACCAAAATCCAATCTGGGTGCTGTGATATATACTCTCTATAATGACGAACTTGAGAATCATAGCTATTTTTTTGATCATCACTATCGGAACTAACACGACAATATGCTGCTACTCTCCTCGATAAAGAACCACTATTATCATTTCTTCTAGTTACTAAAGGATTTGCTTTTATAATTTCAACGTTATTTGACATGGCTTAACCTCCTATTTCTCTGCATTTATTTTACCGCAACCAATAAAAAAGGTCAGCTAATTTGTGTATATTTTACGCAGTTTCAGCTTTATTTTTTCATATTCTTTTTCGCTAATAAGTTTTTTTAAGAATAATAGATTTAGCATCTCTAGCTCGACTATATAATTTTTTAAATTTGATTTCAAAAAATCACTTCCCTTTTATCTTTTATCAATCTCCTCCATGGCATGACTGATGAAGTCATCATAAGAATTTCACTTACTGCTCTTTTACGTTGGCAGCCTGAACGGTCAGAAGTATCATTGTATATCATTTGTATCATGGCATATAAAGTATCGCTCTATTTTATTGATGGTTTTAAATCGCTCTTATCATGGCGAGCCATTCAAATTTGCTCCACAAATGAGGAAAGTACCATTTTGGACTATTCAATTTTCAAAGAACAAATAAAAAATCCCCTCATTTTCACACTCTATGAAATTGAGGAGATTATTTTCTAAAGCGAATTTTATCAGGAAAATCTGTCAATCCCAATAGGTAGTCTGTACTAACATCGTAAAAGATTGAGAGAGTTACCAATACATCTGCAGTTAACATATGTTCCCCCCGTTCAATTTTAGCATAAGCTGAGTTTGTAAACGAAAGTATTTTAGCTATTTGTTTTTGGGTCAAATCGTGATCTTCCCTCAAATCTCTCAAACGTCTGTACATCTAGCTTTCTCCTGAGAAAAGTATAATATATAAAACTAAGAAATCATTCAAAGTGTCCAAATTGGACATTTTGAACTAAAATTAATTTATTAAACACTTCTCATAAGCATATCTATTAACCATCTGAGAGCAAAGATTTTATCAAATATTTAATATTACTGACTTTCAAAAATTAGTATTATTTTAAAATAAAGTGAAACACAAAAGACATGTTTATCTGATATATTATAGTCTCAAAAATATTACAAAATTATAGGAAAATGTTCACAAATCAATCATACAAGCACTTCTCTGAAGCTGAACAATACTAAATTTTAGGTTTATTTAAACAAAGGAAAAAACTGCTTAGGCTGCTCGTCGTTAGGATAGAAACCGTTCTATTTTTACTTGTAAAACTAATCGAGATTCTGTAACACAGGTGAAACAAATCAATGGATAGAAGATCTACTGATAACAGTATTATGCAAATCCAATCTAGAATTTTCATTATCATTCTATAGAAGCTAGCTATTACTTGTAACTTAATAAGATTTAGTCTGACTTTCTGACAGAGTTCACAAAAGTGATGAAAGAAAAACCAAGGGGACATAGTATGAAAACTTTCGTCCACACTTATAAATTCCAACCTTTTGATTATGTGACTATTAGTTAGCATATTTCGGGAGTATAAAAATTTAAGCATTGAAAATTGCATACTATATTTTACTACTGATTATTCCAGAACTTTCCCTCCTGATAACATGTTACTCTAAGTTGCTCTCAGTGGGAATGATTAGTATTATCACTCATGGGAGTTTCACCCGCTATCTTTTTACGATGGCGGCCTGAACGGTCAGAAGTATCATTATCATTAATTGTGTCATGGCAGATAGGTTACCATACTATTTTTGAATAAATGATTCTCGCTCATTTCCTAGCACATTACATTCTATTGCTCAACAAATAAAGTCCCACCTAAGATTATTCAATTATCAATGAACAAATCAGGAGGGACTGTTTTTTATTTTTCAGGTAATAAGGACAATCTGCCAGCCCTAATGTATACTTTATAGAGGGAAGAGAGCATTATTAAATAGTCAATAGATAGCTAGCGTTCGTTGAGCACCCTCAATCTTAGAGTATGAAATTGACTCCAGAACAAGTACTGTGCAATATACTCTTGCGTAAATCAAATCTCTGACGCGCCTATACACTCGTTCACTTCTAAGGAAATTATAGTTAAGATCTGAACGAGACTTGTATTTTATGCCAAATTGGCATAAAAATATTTAAAAACACACTTATAAATTAAATAAATATATTATTAACTATTGTTAATGATTAATAGTGTAAAACATAAAAACGAACAAGATTAATTTTCTAATAAGGTACATTCTTAATCCGTTCGTTTTCTATTTAATAGTTTTTACTATCTTAAATGCCGATTGTTGATTTATATATCATTTTAGGTACTGCTATCTTTTTCATATATAAAATATGTCGAAAATATTGATTCACCCTATTGATTTTTATCGTTGATCAAGGCCCATTGATTTTTGAGTTTTTCTTAAATCCTAATTGGTTTACTGAAAAAATCGTCTAAAGCTTAATTCTATTAATTTGCTGACTTTCACGCTCCTTTATTAATAAACTGAGTTTCAACCAATTCTTTATAGAGTTTATTCCTTGATAATAGTTCTTGATGAGTACCGAAGTCATGCACTTCTCCTTCTCTTATTAAATAAATTGAATCAGCGTTTTGAATAGTAGATAATCTATGAGCAATTATTAAAACAGTTTTCTTACTAGATAAATCTTTAATTACTTGTTGTATTTTTGACTCGTTTATACTATCTAAATTCGATGTACTCTCATCCAATAATATTATGTCATTCGGAGAAATTAAAGCCCTAGCTAACGATAACCTTTGTTGTTCACCACCACTCAAAGTGAGTCCAGACTCCCCTATTACCCTATCTAGTATTTCTTCCTCAGGAATATCCTGAAAAAGATTAACTAAATTAAGTGCATACAAGCAGTCAAATCTTGAAACATTCTTATTAGCTATTTGTAGATTCTCTAGTACTGTTCCAGAAAAGATTGAAGCATTTTGTTCCACAAAGGTTATCTTTGAACGAAGAACTTTAATTGGCAAATCATAAATATTATTTCCATACAATTCTATTGACCCATTATCTGAATCATAAAATCTTTCAATAAGTTCAAATATTGTTGTTTTTCCTGAACCAGATGGTCCAACTAATGCTGTCACTCCCGGACCATTAACTGAAATATTAATCTTGTTTAGAATATTTTTGTCAGAATTGCCATTATATTTAAAGGTTAAATTTTTAATTTGCAAAACTAGATTCGATTTTTTATCAAGAACATTTAAAGAATTTACATCATCTTCTATCGGAAGTTCCAATGCAAGTTTAATCCTAGAATAAGCTCCTAACCCTTCATTTATTGATGACAATACTCCTCCTAGCATTGCAGCTGGAGTCAGTACTAGCATTACATACATTATAAAGGCACTTAGATTTCCAATAGATATAATCCCTGTAGCAACTCTAATTGAACCAATTCCAATAATTATTATTAGCATTATTTGTAGTGCTATATTGGAAAAGCCACTTATAATCGATTTAAAAATAGCTACTTTTTTACCAATTTTTGTCGCATTAGTTACAACACTACTCATTCTTTCAATAAAAACAACTTCTGATAAAAATGCTCGAATAGTCCTAATCCCCCGCAAAGTTCGTTCTAACTCAGAGGATAACTCTCCAACTATTTCTTGTAAATCCTTTGCAATCGGTCTAGTTTTTTTTCCAAGCAATAAGCCACAAATTAAAAGAGAGAGTACGGCTAACAAAGATACACCAAATAATTGAATATCAAGATAAAACATCATAATTAATGCAAATATCATTGTAAATGTTTGTGATATTAATTCTACTATTCCTTGGCTCAAAATCCCCCTTAGCTGGGCTGTATCCGCACTCAAGATTGATGCCAAATCCCCAATCTTTTTAGTATCAAATACTTCAATCTTATATTTTATTGATCGATTTACAATTTGAATTCGTAAACTACTCACTAAATTTTCACTAATACTCTCCAATATATACTGCTTAATTGAGTTAAGGATTGCAGATAACAATACTATTATGGAGAAAAATATTACAGTTTGTCCTAAAATGTTATCGTTAATATTGTCAATAATTTTTGAAAGAAGTATTGGTTGAAAAATTGATAATGTTGACGAAATCAGTGCAATAATCAAAGCAATACTTATAGCTATTTTATAAGGTTTTAGTAATGTTAAAAATTCCCCGAACGTGACTTCTGAATGTTTTTGACTATTCATTTTTCAACCTCTTTTTGACTTTCAAATAAATTAATAGGAGTAAAATCAAATTCCACAATAACAATATGATATGACTATCAGATACTGCTGATATTTTAAAACTTTCAGAAATAGTTTCATAATAAATGAATGGTAATACTCCAGGAAATACACGCTCAATATAGGGTATAACTAATATTGGAAATAGTAGCAAAGTAGCTATCGCTGTCATCGAACTCTTAAAAAATAAAGTTAAATAATATGCAATGAAGAAACACAAAACGCTACTAAATAGATAAGAAAAAAACTGTATTACGCTAACTTCTTTAATACTTCCTTTAAAAATGAAGAAGATTGCGATAACTAAGAATGATAGAATTGCTTGTAATACACAATCTATCAATTCAACAATAATGATTTTTTGTGTACTGCTTTTTTTGTTTCCGGTTAATAAATAGACTATTTTAGATTCTGGATTCTCGACTTCTATAGATCCATTTATCAGTCCACCAATCATAAATAAATAAGATGTAATTGCCAAAATTTGATTAATTGATAATACAATATAACTTCCATTGATTTCAAATGTTATCAAACTAAGAATACATGTAAATAGAATAAGCAATAAATGACTTAAAATTTGTATTTTCACTGCATTCAAACTATATTTTTTATAAATAAGAGCATATACTATTTCATCCATATTTCTTGTCCTTCTGATTTTTATACCAACCTTTAATATACATCAAAATAGTTACTATTGATGCTTGAGATAATAATAATAATAAACCATACATTTCCGAAGGATTGTTATTTTCTACTCTTCCAAATACAAATGACTTTGCACCTATTAGGGGTAATAAATTTTCAAGTGTCGGAGAAACGACTTTCAATATGCCTGATAAAGTTATAATAAGAATACTTACAATAACAATGACAGAGGGAATAGGCTTTCTTGTTATTTTTACTAAAAACATTGAAAGCAATGTCAATGTTATGGCAAAGATAATGATTCTTAACGTCACTTCTAAAACAAGACCTAGGCTAAGATAATTTTGCAATGTTTCATCTAACATCACATAGAGCATTGCACTATTTATTAGGGATAGAGCAACTGTCAACGTACTGGCTACAATAATTCCAGAACAAATCTGACCTGTTAAAATCGTCTGCCATTTTGGTGTTAATAATTTAGTTAATGATTCCTGACCAAATTTGTACTCCGTAGATAGAATCAGTGCAAATAAGATTGGAAAAAATAGAATACTAGATTGATAAGGGGAAGACAATACAGCATCTCTTACTGTTTGAAACTCCGTTAATTGACTAGTCGTATCTTCAAGCATAAGAATCTCTGTATTACCATTTGCTATCGCATTAATGACTTGAATATTTTGAAAGGTAAAGAATATAGTGATTCCAATCACAATTGCTACACCCCTCCAAAAAAGTGGCAATGATAATATTTTGTATAGTTCACTACGAGTATTTTTCATAAATCATTACCCCCATCTAACTTGTAACAGACTTAAAATATGCTTCCTCAAAAGAGCCATATTCTTCAAGAACATCTTTACTGCTACCATCAATGACTACCTTACCATTAGATAATCCTACAATTTTATCAACCGTAAGTTCTAACTCATTCATATAGTGGCTTGTGATTAAAACTATTTTATCGTCTCTTACAAATTCTCTTAGAAACTCTCTAACCCATCTAATTCCATCTGGATCAAGTCCATTAATTGGTTCATCCAAAATAAGTATTTTAGGATTCGCTAAAATAGCCGTAGCCAGCCCCAGCCTTTGCTTCATTCCAAGTGAGTAGTCTTTTATCTTTTTATTGCCAACATCCTGAAGACCAACTATTTTTAAACATTCTAAACATCTCTGCTTATCTATACCACTAGTTAAAGCAATCCACCTCAAGTGATTATAGGCCGTCCTTGTTGGATTGGGTTGAAAACTATCTAGAAATGCTCCTACATATCTGAAGGGGTATTCCCCCAATTCTTCATAATTTTTTCCATCAAAAGTCGCTCTGCCTTCATCTGACGAAATCAAGCCAAGCAATATTTTTATTAAAGTTGATTTACCAGACCCATTTGGCCCAATTAATGCCGTTATTTCTCCCTTTTTTGCTGTAAACGAAACTTCTGAAAGAACACTCTTACTGCTAAAACCTTTGCTAATTTTCTCAATTTGTATCATTTATCTTTTCCACCTTTTACAAATATAATTTTTTGAAATTTAGATAAATCGATTTCTTCACCAATGGGTTTCCCATCGATTTCAACCCATGCATGGGCTATAAATGGTGATACCTGAAATCCCGAAATCCAATCAGGAGTTCGCCTAGCTATTATTCCCCACAGCATAACTGCTACGGATCTTTGTAGACAACCATTCCCTGCACATCTAACATTAATTGAATTTATATATGTGCGCCATTGTTCTACTTCCGCTGGAGTAGCACTTTGAGTCCTTTTACTTAATTTCTCAATAATTTTAGATAGTTTCTTAGGAGGTAATCTAATTAAAAAAAACGATACATTGGCACAAAAAAATGCTGTAATTTTATTTTTAAATGATAATTTCGTTCTCTTTTCCATTCTAACTGGCGAGCTCATTTAGCCACCTCCAAAATCTGTAATTTCTGAAGTTTCTCTAATATCTCTTTATAATCTTCCATAACTTGCGATAATTTAACGGAGTAACTGATAGAAATATTTTTACAAAATTCTTCAAATGAAACACCTTCAATTAACAGACCTAAAAAATTCGTAGTTAATTGATCAAGATGGTAATACTGTCCATCATTAGAATTTAAAACTATACTACCACCATCATCTGTCTTACTAATATTAAGATTTGACGATAACTTATATTTCATATATACCACCACTTTCACAATAACCTCTCAGCCAGTATTCAATGATTTGAATCCTCATAATGTTTTCTAACTGTTCTCCATCAGCACTAAATTTATTTAGCGATTGTAATAACTTTCTCTTGTCTACCAACCCTAACTTATAAATCAAACATTCTTCAGAAAAGATTTTTTGTAACATATTCTTACGATTATTGTATTCCGTAAAGGTTGATTTGGTATACTCCCCTTTATCTCTTCGCTTAAAGTATTCAAGTGACATAGATTCTGATCTTATCTCAGCCAACATAGGTTTAGTTACTTTTGCATTAAATCTTTCATCTATATTATATTGTAATGCTGACTCCACGATGTCATATGCTGTATACGGGCTAAGAAATCTAAATGACTTATCATTCGGCACCATTGCATTCAAATCTCTCTGTAAAAGACTATGAGCTTCAACTTCTTCAAGAATTCTATGAATAGATTTATCATCCGAATATGGTTCAATATTTTGTTCAGCATATGAACTTGCACAACTTGTAATTAGATCTCTTGCTGTTTGGGTTACAAAATTTGCAACTGATGGTTTTGGAACCCATTGAGAACTATACTTTATATCAAAATCAATCTGTTCGATTTCTCGACATTCTAAACATCTCAAATTATCAGATAAACTTTCATTATCAACCAATGACTTAAAAAATTTAAAAAGATTGAACTTATTTAATCTTGCAAATCCATATAAATTTTTTATGCGATTCGGGTAATTAGAATGATACAAGGACCAAGCCATAGTAGATAGGGGACCAAATAGCTCATCACCACCATGACCATTTATATGCATACCAATATCGTTTTTTAGCCCAATTTCTATAATTTTCCTAGCTAGACTTATATAGCGAAACGATTCTGACGGACCAAATGGGAGTGCTTTATATATATCTAAAGGATTTAAAGAGTTTAGAGTAATTGTGCTACTATACGGTAAAACCGTATGCTCTGCCGAAATCTCCTTACTTGCTCGTTCTGACCATATAGCATCACTATCAGCGCCATCCTCTGGAGATAGAAAAATTGTATTCAACTCTACTCCTAAATCCTTACAAAAATAGCAAAGAGAAGTAGAATCTAAGCCGCCTGATAAATCTGCACTTATTCTGATTTGTTTTCCCAAATTTTTCTGTAATACATCCTTTACATTTTGACGTAATTCTACTGCTACTTCAGAGATCCTTTTATTACCACCGTTACTTCTAAAAGGAAATACCTGACTAATCTGACCTTTTAAAACTACAAGCATTTTTCGACTATTTAGAAGTTTTATATTCTCCCATGGTGTTAACTCACTAAATGGATATATAGTCTCAAAGTTTACGATACGTAAGGCAAAATAAGTTTTATTTAATTTTTGCTTTGTAAGATTAGAAATTAATTCAGGATGGAATGAAACAAATAATTCATCATTTCTTTCTAGATAATATATTGGATTACAATTATTAAAGTCCCCACTGGCTATAAGGTGATTCTCTTTTGTAACTGCTATAAAAGATGTATGTTTTTTTAATTTACTGAGATTATTCTCAATCATTTCAAAGTTCAAATCTTCTCTTGCTAAAAAATTACTAATTTCCTCAGAATCATTGTGATGTTTAACTACCATTAATAAATTATCAGCAGTATATACATTAACTTTATTTAAATTAATCAGTTCGTCTACCAACATATCAGCAGTAATAACTTGATTTTTTTCTACAATAATATTAACTTTCATAACGATTTATGTTTTATACCAATGATATAAACAATAAGCGGAGTTGCTCACCCTCCGCTCATTATCTATATTTTTCGATTACAACCATGGCCAGTGAATAACAATCAACGCACGAAAGCCAAGTAAATCACGTTCACGTGCAGTGCCTGCACCATTTGTCAAAGTTCGATAGCTACCGATTTTTGTAATAGTTGGTTTTTGGTACATAACATTCTCCTTCCTATTATTCATATTACCCTATAGCAATTTCAATCGAGTAACAACTATGTTTACCTGCTAAATCCTGAGCAAATTGATTTAACTTACCACATATATTACTGATTTGGAGTTTTGAACTACTCTCAGAAAAACATGCTATAGAATAATTCCTAATCCCTAATAGTTACTATTAGGGTAGATGATAACTTATCATCTACATTTCATATTCTACAAAACAAATATCAGAAAAATATCAGAATTTCTGATTTCTAGGTAATTTTTTTGATTCCAGATTATCGTATTGTCATATACTATAGTAGATTGAAGTTAGAATAGTACGCCGCAACTGCTAAAACATTTCTAGAAATGAATTTGACTTTCTTAATAGATTTGTTCATATCTTATTTTAATCTACTATAATTTCCATAAGAAGTCTTTATTATTTAGATTATTATTATTCTATATCATTACTTGAGGGTAAACATGGTATAATTAGAATATATTTTAAAAGGAGAGACAATTATGAAATATAAAGTCCTAGTCATAGATGATGATATTGCCATTTTAAGACTTATTCAAAATGTTCTAGAGAATAAAAACTTTGTCGTCGATACGCGGACTGCTATTCCAGAAATTGATATCTGTCATTTTATCGGCTATGATTTAATTATTTTAGATATTATGATGCCCCACGATGGAATTGAAATCTGTAAGTATATCCGAGAATTTATTTCTGTTCCAATCATATTTTTAACAGCCAAAAATTTAGAAGAGGATATTGTATATGGTATACAGTCCGGTGCAGATGACTATATTACAAAACCATTTAGCATACCTGAACTAGTAGCTAGAGTACAGATGCATATCCGTCGAGAAGTGCGCAATAATCATTCTAGTGAGATTCTACAATTTGGACCTCTGGCAATTGATAAAACTAAAGAAGAACTTAGAATTTCGGATATACATATTCCAACTACAAAAAGAGAATTCCAATTAATTTTGTTGCTTTCCAGCAATCCAAATAGAATATTTTCAAATGACGAACTCTTTGATTATCTTTACCCTCATGATTCTGAAACACTGGGAAGGTCTATTACAGAGTATGTATACCAAATCAGGCAAAAATTAAAACCTTATGAAATTAATCCAATTAAAACAATCTGGGGAGGTGGTTATCAGTGGATAACGCTCTGACTTTTAACCAACTAATTAAACAAACATATTTTAAGATTTTAAGACAATTTCTTATTAGTCTTTTTCTATTTTATTTGCTACCATTGTTATTTACTGCTTTTACTAATATTACTGAAAAAAATGCAGGTGCATTTACTATCTATTTCAGCACGATTTCTTGGATTTATATTAGTCTAATTTTATTTTCTATTATTGCTAAAAATATTAGCAACCTTCTAGAAAAGATAAAGCAAGAAACAAATATTGTTTATAATCAAAGTCTATTGGTTGATATAAATGAACAAGCCCCAGCTAAATTAACTTTGATTGAACTGATTGAAACAAGACAAAAAATTCAGGAAATGCAGTCAACGATTAAAAAAATGATTCAATCTGAAAAACAGCAAAAAAAGGAATTGATGTTTCAAGTCTCAGCTGCAGCACATGATTTGAAGACACCTTTAACAATTATTCAAGGAAATGCTCAATTTTTACAATCTATGGATATTACTGGAAATATTGGTCAATGTTTAGGAGATATCGAAATTGCTAGCCAACAACTTAATAGATACTTTAATCAGCTAATTAATTACTCTAAAACATTCTATAATGATAGTTCTAATTGGGAGAGTTTCTCTTCGGATTACTTACTTGAATTATTTGAACAAGAAATTAAGTTAATTACTGATAAAAAGGCTAAAATCCAATTTTCCAATAATCTACCAATCACTATTAATTTAACACTTAATTTAAACCTATTCCTACGAGCAATCCTAAATATTATTAATAATGCAATTGACCATTCCAAAAGTAATTCTCCATTAATAAGAGTAGACTATAAGTTAATAGATAATAAATTTTATATTTCCATATGGAATAGCAATTCTTCATTTTCGGAGAATATACTCGAGAAATATGGGTTACTATACTTTCAAGACAAACAGGCAACAAATTCAGAGCAAGGAAGTCATTTCGGAATTGGATTAGCATTTGTTAATCGGGTAGCGAAAATTCATGGCGGAGAAGTAAATTTGAGTAATTTTGAGAACGGTGCTCTTGTCACTATTTGTATACCAGTCTAGTCTTTAGTTATCAAATATTTTATACCACTATGTCAATTATAGAGATTAGCCCATCAAAATATTCTCTTGAAATTTTGGATTAGGATTATTAGTAGTAATATTTAACATTTTTACAAATTCTTCCAATATTATAATCAGTCTTTCATACTCATAAAGATAATGACCTAGCTCCTCTTGTAATACTCTTATTTCTTCAGTCACTTGCTCTAGTGTAATTGATTCTGTTAAATTTAGTTTTGAAAAGTCATACCTTGCTAGTTTTCGACTATTTGGATCTTCACTCTTCAAATTGATAAGCACTTCTGCCATCTTGTTTAAGGTGGCGATTTTTTCATTTGTTTGAGTCAGTTTGATGTCTAGCTCTGCTATTTCTGCAACCAGTTCGTCTTTGATGTCCTGGTATTTTTTGTCTGTCTCTGTCAACTCAATCAAGAGATTAATCTCAGAAATCTTTTCTTGAAGTCTATCAACAGTCGGTCTTCTGTATGGTATTACTCGACTATCGTTGGTTAACTGTCTAATCAAGGTTCGCCCTTTAATATACTGATTCTTATCCGAATGTTCTTTGTTATAGACAAAATATGAGGTTGTCTCTCGGATATAGACTTTATATTTTTTCTGATTGTCTTCTTCAATAATATCTAGCTGATAATTAGGAATGAAAATAAGACCGCTCTGTTTGACACCGAAAGCCACCTTGATATAGACGCCCTCATCAACTAGCTTCTCAATTTGATGTTCTGCAAGTTCCACTTCAAATTCGTGAATGGCATCTCGTTTTTCCTTAAATGTCTCAAAGGCTTCCTCAATCTCTTCAGTGGATACTTTATCCTTATCTCGTTCTTCTTGGAAAGCATGGTACTGTTCCTGTAAATTCTCTAATCCTTCTGAAGCAATGACTTCCTTATTTTTAAAATAATCTTGAAAAAATTTGACATCATATAATTTCTTATCACTTATTTTTTGATGATCCAAACTTATCTTTTGATTATCTTCTTCCAGAATAAAAGTTACATTTTTTTGTTTTAAGTCAATGGTTAGATTCAATTCTTTTGCTTTTGTTATTAAATCTTCTAAAGAATTGACACGGTTCAACAAAAATTCTAAACGACTTTCAATCTCTTGCTTAGCAAAATACATTCTAAAAAATTCTTCATCATATAAATCTCGTTTACTAAGTTGGCGACCTCGAATTGGTTTTACCATCGTTCTATCTGTCATCAAAAAACGGCTATGCTTTTGAATAAAATCAATCTGAACATGCAACTGCTTTGCTTTCTCTAAAAAATCATCAAACGATTTAGATTGCTGCAGCAAAAAATAAAGACGTTGTTTCAATTCAAACTTATGACTAGATTCCCTATATTTTTTATAACCTCGATAGGAATAACGTTTCTCAATAATTTTTGCACCAGCCACTTTAGAAATACGGTCTGAAATCATACGGAGGTTTCGTTCCAAGGCATAGTTCCATATCAACTTTTTATCTGAATTGCGGTCAATAGCATTGATTAAGATGTGATTATGAACATGATCTTTGTCTGTGTGAGTTGCTACGATAAACTTAAAACGACCTCCTGTCAATTCCTTCATGGTCTCATAACCAATGCGGTTAATTTCTTCAGGTGTTAGATTATCTTCAGGAGAAAATGATTGAATGAGGTGATGAGCATGAATAGTTTGTTGGTGTTTTTCTTGTCGGTCGTTTCTGGATTCGTACAACTTGTCATTATTGCTGAAGTTGACATTGTACATCTCTACCATTTCTGCATGACTAGGGAAGTCCAAGTAATTGCTCATGCCAAAATCAGATACCAATTTCAAATTGTCCGTTTTATCAGGGTTGAGAATATACTTAATTAAACG
Organism: Streptococcus sp. 27098_8_103; assembly: GCF_041432345.1. Taxonomy (GTDB): domain Bacteria; phylum Bacillota; class Bacilli; order Lactobacillales; family Streptococcaceae; genus Streptococcus; species Streptococcus mitis_BV. Next base: position 63,170 of record NZ_JAPVZK010000009.1, on the reverse strand, counting down.
CCTACGATATTTTTTCCCGTGAGTCGCAAAGTGTTTAGTAACTACCATGAAACTCCTTCAGTCTTTTCACCTCCACTTGAAATTCTTTGTCAACTTCCTTAATTAACTCTCCGACTCCTTTACTCAATTCTTGTAATTGGTCCTGAGAAATCAAATGGCTTTGGTTAATCGCACGCGCAATTTGATTGATGTTATTTCCAATCCGTCTCAATTCAAAAACTAACTGGTCATAAGTATCAGTGTTAATCGTGACAAATGACATATTGGGGTTAAGCAAAACTTTTCTGGCATAGACTGAGAAATTTTGACAATTGCTCTTAGCAATCCGTTCATTCAATTGGTGTAATTCTGGATCAGTTAGAAATACTTTTTTGAGATTGGTACGATAGCGATAAACCATTACATCCTCCTAACCAATATATTTTTCACGGAACTCACGACTGAGTGGCTGCACTTGATTCACTTCTGCAATCAATTCTTGAACGCAAGTCAATAAGATTGAGACGTACTCTTGAGTCACTTGATGATTTTCTCTTGCGACAACCAGAACTTCATACACATCTCGACTTATCTGTTCAAACTTTTGAGACTGCCAAAGGGAGAACCAACTTTCAAAAATTCTATCCTGATAATTCTTTTTCAATAAATTTTGACGAAGAAATTCTGAGAAACTATCCACTTTTTGTTCCCTCATCATTTCTTTTATCTGTTTTTCTTCTTGTCTCGTAATTCTAAATTGCTTTCGGATTGACTTAATTTCTTGTCCCATTCTGATATCCCTTCAACATTCTACTTGTCTGACAGTGTAAGTCTACCTCACATTGTCAGTACGCTTCCTAAAGACCTCACTTGCTTCTTGTTCGGTCTTTGCGAGCTCAGATATTGTGTCCACAATATCCCAAAAATCATATCGCCAACCGACAAAAACCTTCCAGTTTTGACAGCCAACGATAAGATAACTTGGTGGCTCCGCCCCCAAACCCCCAGGTAAAATTCTTAGTTTGATTTTTAAAAGTTGAGAAAAGTATAGCAGAAGAAATTTGAAGAAGTTATCACAAATCAAGTAGGGACTAATCTCTAGCCCCTCTCACACCACTGCATGTACCGTTCAGCATACAGTGTGCAAACTAGGCTTTAACTAGAGCATTAAACTCACTCATATTCTCATTTTACAATTCGTTCTATCAGTACCGTCCTACATTTATGATCAGCTCCCATCATTTACATTTTCCGGTCACTGTCTTTTCATACCGGGAATTAGAATTGACAAATTTAATTAGAGAGATATTCATTTAATTGTTCACTTCTTCTCTCCATTTCCATTACAGAAATTTCTTCAATACTATGTGTTCAGCTGACTCCCATGATTCGTTGTACTACGTCCTAAACGCTCACGGAATAAGCCGTACATCTTTCCTAGTTTACTCTCGTAATTTACGTATATAGGTTACGACACCTATTTGGATTTTAGAGTTCCTCATCCGCTATATATGGCTTCAAGTCACGATTCTGTTTGTAGAGCCTTGATTTCGCTAATTCCTTCCTATCCCCCCTACCTCACGATATTCAGGCTTAGGAGTCGCTATTGGTTTCATCTGCAACAAATATCCACAGAGGACTTGTACCTCAGATGTACACTATGCCTGTCGGACAAAGAAAAAAGTAGGCTAAATTTCTAACCTACTTTTTCTGACTCTACTCTGATAAAGCCGTCTCATATATAGACATTTTATGCTTGAAGGAATCTTTTCCTCCCTCTAATTGATTGATGATATGATTTTTTATATATTTTTCACTAACATATCCCTGTGATTCAATCCATCCGTTAACTCCATCTGACTCCATAATAACAACTTGATCTGTCATAGAATTTGTTACAATTGTAGCATTATGTGTTGCTAAAATAATTTGACGTTGAGCTTTCACATCTCTAAACTGCTGAACTAAATGCCTGTAAATATAACGATTGTCTAGATTGTCTTCAGGCTGATCAATAATCAATGGTCTGAAGTCTTTAGAATAATCACTATATGCTAATAAAAAATCAAGCATGGCTACAACTTTTTGTCCCAAACTTAATACACCAACTTCTTTATAGACAATATCAAGTTGTTGCGAAGATTCTTTAGAGTTAATATTAAACTCCAAAAATAACCTTTCATTAGCTACATGCTCTTTTAAAACTCTTTTAAACTCATTTAATAAACTACTATTTTCAATTAAAGAGTAGATGCTCTTTTTTAAATGCGTAATGTTGTATTCATTAATTTCAGATTTATCTCTCCAATTATTTTCTTGTTTTGCAAAATTATCTTCAGAGATACTTTTTAAAAACATAAAATACTTATTAGGGATATTTTGTCTTACAAGAACTTTAACAAATTCTTTCATTCCTAATTCCCGATAGATAAGATATAAAACGTCTGCTACATCTTGCATACTAATTCTATAATTATCAAACGAAGAACGATTATTCTTGAAAAGATAATTTTCGAAATGCGGTTCTTCCCATCTATCAATTTGCTCATAACAAATTCTTAACTTACCAATCTGAGTTTCATTAAAATCCTCAATAATTTCGAGTATTAATTGCTTCCTCTGTTTTAAATATTCATCAAGTTCCTCTAATTTTGCTTCAAACGATTTGAGTGTCTGAGTTCTTAGCCCATAGTCTGGTCTCGGTAATTTTTTATTTTTAATCATTAAATTAGAAATAAATTCTGTAATTTTTTCACCGTCAGCTGTTTTAACTAACTCATTAACAGAATATCTCCTATCAAACATTTTCTCTAAAATTCTATTTTTATCAACTAATTTAAAATGGTTACCTTCAACTTTATAAACTTTTGTGTACTGAGACCGTGTCCATTCTTTAATAGAGTCAGAATTAAATATATAAGAATAGCCAAACCTATTCTCTCGATTTTGCCCATAATATTGTAAAATATTATCCTTATTTTCTTGTTTGACATCTGGCAAACTAACTTCAATAATATATTCAGTTTCTTCTAAAACATAGAGTACAAAAGCATTTGCATGGTTACATAGAAATTCCAATTTGCTTTGCTTATCACAATCTTGAGAAAGTACAAATTGTAACATATCAATTAACGTACTTTTCCCTGTACCTCTCCCTCCAATTAAACAATTCATAGATGGTGAAAATGTTAAAAAGAAGTCTTTATCTTTTTTTAACTTATCACCTGCAAGAAAACTTCTATTTTCCCCACGATTTTCTATATATAATCCTTTTATATAAGACTTTTGTTTAAAACTTGGCTCACATAAACTAACTGATACATTATAGTCAAACAATGCTTCTTGAAACATCTTGAAAGAAATTTTTCCACCTTTCAACCACAGGTTGTTCTTCCCGAGTGAATCAATTTCGTGAGAATCATTATCTAATAGAAAATTGGGCTCACAATTAAAATCTGTTAATAGTTTTTTTCTAGAACCTTCAACAGAATTTATATTTTTAACACCAATAAATCGTGTGTTTTCTTTAGAAAAAATTTTTCGTTTATATGCACCTGATAAGTGAGAACCTTTTTTCAAAATGTTATAACTATTGAAATGAGCAATATAATTAACTATTTTTTGATTATTAAAATCTTTCATGATAGTCAGTGAATGTTGATAACTTCCATCTTTCTCACTTATAATATTTTCACTTAACCATTGATTAACCCATGACTCTTGTTCATAATCATATATACATACAATATGCAATTTATCGGCTGCACTAATTTCTACTCCATGTAAAATATGAGGATGTATATCATAATTCGGATAAGTTTGCATTATGATTGAGACTGCCATTTGCAACTTTTTAATACCTTTGGTAGTATTATGATCAGTTACTACAACTATTTCTATTCCATTTTTTATGATTGCCTCTGCTAACATAAGAAAACTAATATATTCTTTTGAACTAGAAAAAACAACCTTGTCAAAATTACTAAGAAAAATTGTCTTATCAACTTTATTTTTCTTATTTTCAAAAAATATATCATATAGTTCATCTTCAGTAATTTTTTTATATTTCGTTGTAGTCCAATTAGAAAATAGCTTGTAATCATAAGAAGCAGGTGTATGCAAATGAATTAAAGTCTTGTGAAAGCTACCGAATTTCTCTTTGGAATTTGTTAGTTCTTGATAAACAGACTTTATCTTGTTATTAAACCCTCTCACTTCTACTCTCCTAAAAATATCAATTGTTTATTTTTCAAGTAATTCATTAAGTCTCTTTTCCCCCACCTTCAACATCTCTTTCTCTACCTGACTCCACTCCCCAAACAGTAACTCTTGAAGAACATCTGCTGCTGAAGTTGTATTTTCTCCTGAATCATATACACAACTTCTATCTCGTTGGTAAATTTGAATTCTTTCAAAGGTAGCTAGTTCTTCCAATTGTCGTGTATTATCAACTAGATGGTTTACAATGAAATCATGATGTTCTTTTGGAGTTGCGCGTGCTTGATTTGGATTGATAGCGTACAGTTCTTCGTATCGGACAAGAGTGCTCAGATAGGACAGCTTAGGCTTTGTCGCAATCAAGGCTAATTGTACCTCATACCCCTTATTTGTTAATAGTTGTGCTGTTTTCTTTGGAACATCAATTGTTCGTAAAGTTCCCTCTATCAAAAGATTGTATCCCAAATGACTCAATTCGGTTACTAAAGATTCTACCATTTTACCTGCAAAATCTTTGGTGTATTCTACACTATCTTTGCCATATTCTTGCTGCAGTTCTAAATAGTGTGGATGCTGAGAACGAAAACTATCGCCATCTATGATAACAATATTTCCTTGAAATTCTTTCTGTTTAATACGATGAATTGTAGTCTTACCAGCACCACTTTGCCCTCCAAGCAAAATCGCTATAGGTTGCTTACTGGACTTTTTTCCTCTTGTCAGTGAGCGAATGTTCCGCTCTAAAGCATGTTTGAATTCACTATCGGTATAATCTTGGATTTCCATTAGGCTACCATCCGTTTTTCAGATATCTCTAACATACGTTCAATTCCATCCAAATAACCGCTATATCTCTCTATTTCATCAAAAGTTTCTACTAAATAGATATTCGTATGAATCAAGTCAGATAGATCATCACTCATTAAAATCCAAGGATTAGATTCATCATCAATGCTAATTCCCTGACTATCTTGATAGCGATAGAGTCGAGATAATAGATTAGAACCTCTTTCTTTCACAATTTCAATTTTTAAAGTCAATTCATAATCTTCAACTGGATTAAGCATTTTATCTTCTCCTACAATATCGACATAAGATACATTAAACTTCTGACAAATGATGTCAATTAATTCCGTAGAGACTGAACTCGTTCCATTTTCATAACGACTCAGACTATTTCGTGAAATACCTACAATTCGGGCAAAGTCGTCTTGTGTTAAGTCATGTGTTTTACGTAAGGATTTTATGTTCTTTCCAATCATGGCAAACTCCTTTATTTTTATAATTCAATTATAGCATAAAAAAGCATAATGCACCAAAATTGGTGCGTTATTGACTATTTTTCCTAAATCTCTCTAAATTCTTCTCCAATTGTTCCTTATGAAGTTGATTCTTAGCTTCTTTTAATGTGTCATCCAAAGTTTCTTCTCTGTAAGTTGCTTCTGTTTTTAGTTCTTCTGATCCTTGATCTGGAGTGAAAATGATATCTAGCAATCGGTCTATTTTTTCAAGATCTTGGACAGACATATCAGATAGTCTATGAATTAGCTTCTTAAATACATCACTATTGTCGTGGTTTTTCTTAAAAAGTTTTGTAAACATCTATAACCTCTCAAAAAAAGCAGCCTTTTAAGACTGCTTAGTGTAATTCGGAAATCGCATCATAAATGGACTGCAATTTCTTATTGTCTTTATTCTTTGTGTCGATCAACGTATGTAGCTCTTCAATTTTCTTTTGACTACTTTGAATATCGCTATTGTTATCCGCAATCAGCCTTTTAAGATGTTGCTGATAACTTGTAGTGATATCTGTCTCTTTTCCTGTTCTAACCTCTGTAACTTTAGGTTTAGAACTAGGATTTGATTCCGTCACAGGTGCTTGTTTTCGCTTTTGAAAAGCTGCTTCATAATTTACATCATTACCTCCTTGATGATTTCCAAATAAGGCCGCAATTTTATCTGGATCTTCTTGATTTTCTGATTTACTCTCTAATGGTTGATTAAAATTCCAATCTTTTGTCATTCACTCATTTCATCCTTTCTAAATTCAGAATCATCGAATTGTCTTTCTCTACCGAAGGCATGGTCAAGAGCTTCTTCAAAACTCATGTGACTAATGCTTTGACGTCTTTTGAACGTCGCAAACATCGCTGTCTCCAGTTGTTCTTTGTAAGCAGCGAGTTTTTCTGTCTCTCTTGCTACCTTACTTTCTTGCCTAGTGACCTTTTCTTCTAAGCGTTCAATAATGGTCATATACGATCCTCCTTCATTTTAATATTAGCTAAAACATCTTGATTTTGTTATCACAATTCTAAACATTGAGAGATTTGTCTTACTGGTTGATTCCCCAATGTCTCTTTTGCAGTCTCGATCATCAATTGTAAATCTGATTTCTTTTCTCTAAGGACATCGTTCCAGTCTCTTTTTTCTTTCCCATATTCATTATCAGGTAAATCCAGTAAAACAGGAAATCCTGATCTAGATAACTTATCCGAAAAATCTTTACCTGCATCATCACAATCTACCGCAAGTGTCAATAAACCAGGATGATTATCAAAATAGCTGGTGGTATCACGAATTGTATTGATTAGAGGCAATAACTTTGAAGGTATTACAGTATCTAAAAACTCCAACTTTTGATTTTCTTCAGCTATCAGTCGTAAAGTTTGATAAGCGACAACAGACCTTTTTAATCCTTCCATAGATACCAAACGAACATCAGTTAGATTTTGTTGATGTAGTTCGTAATAGCTCATCAAGTCGATGAACGATTCACAAAAGACCAGTCTATTTGGTTTACCAATGTCAAAGGATATTCCAATATGTCCATGGCTTCCTTTTAGAATCGTTTTCAACCTCTTTCTAGAAAGAGCGGGATTCTTATAAATCCCTTGTAAGCTTGCTGCCTGCAGTTTGTGACGATGATCAAAACTTTTAAAAACAATAACAGGTTCAACTGTTTCATTTGTTTTCCAACTAGCTTGTGCTATCAAACCTTGTTGAATCATCTTTTGTATGATTTCTTCTGAAATTCCTCTACATTCTGTTAAATAATATCTGGCCAGACTACAGTTAGAATCTTCTATTCTCTTTAAAGGATAATAAAATGGTCTCTCTCTATTTTCTCGAATAGCTTCTTTTTGAAAAGGTTCTTCAGAAAGAAAGGCTAGAGCTTCTTTAAAGGAAATTCCCTTAACAAGTCGAACAAAATCAATGACATCACCTTGAATATCTCTTGAAAACCATTTAAAAGTATTGGTAGTTGAAAAAATCCGGAATGAATCGTGTTCAGGATGTTCATAGACACTGCTCGAAACTTGTTTAAAGGAGATCCCCAAACGATTGGCTACATCAAGAATTGAAATTTGCTTACATTCTTCTATTTCCATGCAATATCATCATTTTGTTGTAGTATTTGGCAGTGATGGAACAGATGAGGATTCTTCCAAAGTTTTGGGAGTAGCCTTATCCAAATCATCTAACCCAGATTTCCAAACCTGTACTTGATTGACCAATAACTTACCTGGTAGTTTCGAATAAGACAACTTAACCGTTCTGGTTTCTGTCTGATTGGTCTTTGATTGGTTGGCATTCTTTAAATCAGATACATAGGTTACATTATAAGAGACCATGGCAATGGCTTGATTCGTAGTCTGATTGACAAAGATATCTGCTTTTTCAAAATGATAATCCAAAATATAATCCTTATACACTTGGTTCATAGCATCATTTTGACTTGACAATTCTTGAGAATAAGCCGATTCAGTCATATAAGGTTGAATACGTGTATTATTTTCTCCGAGCTTTTCTTTCGTATAGTACTGCGTCAAAAATTCTTTTACAGTATCCGATGACAAAATGCTGGCTTTATCTTCTGCTTGTTTGTCCTCTACAAGTTTAGCTGCAGCCAATTCGATTTCTTTGCGACTTTGTTTAGCAGTAGAATGTTGACCAGCAGTATATCCCATCATGAGAATAAAGCTAGTTGCGGCTACTGCTCCAACACTAATTAAGGCTTTAGTTTTGACTTTATTTAACATCTTAGACCTTCTTTCTATAAAAACTAGGTCAAGAATAACAAAAAGAACTTGTAAGTTTTATCACATCACAACGAAAGGTAATTCCTACATTTCAGGCGCCAAATCGTACAGTTCAGAGAAAAATATCAAAATTAGCTGTCTTCAGCTTATAATATAAATATGAACAAATTAAAAGAAGAAAATTTGAGAAGAGCTCTTTCTCATATTGAACGACATAAACAAGCTATAAATACAAGTAATAATAGTGAGGATAATGATTTTCATAAATTATTACTCCAATTTAGCTATGAAGTATATGAAAGAATCAAGGCAAATAAAAAACCTTATCCGAATTTAGATTCAGATAAAGTCTTTTGATTATCTAAAAAGTTCATATTTTTTCCTTATTTATGGAGTTAATGAAGCGCCAACTGAATCCTAGAACCAACATCAGATTGATGAAAAGGTACACAGCCGTAAAACTAGTTAAACCATGTTGTCTGATATCATCAAAATATAAACTAGGTTCAGTAAAGAACAAATAAATTCCATAGACCTCCACGAAAATAAGAAAACTAATAAAACCAATAAGGAAAAGTCCACTGGCAATAAGAAAGAGTCTCCATAAAAGAATGAGAATTCCTCCTACTGCTAAAAAAATTACTGGGATAAGGAGTAAATCATTCATGACTTTCTCCTTTCTAGTCAATCAATTGACGATAATGGGTGGCAAGAGAGGAATCAAACTCTTCTAATTTTTGAACTAAGTCCAAATACTCCTCTTTTTCATATTCTTCAAAGTCCACACCTCGATGATTTTGAAGAGCTATTTCCAATTGACTAGTGAGTTCTCGTTTAGAAAAACTGTAATCGCCTGTCACTTCCTCATAATGTTCCTTTAACTCCTTGTAGGCTAGGTATTCTTCAGGTGTTTGAAATCCCTGTACTAAGGCCTCTTCTAATTGATAATAGGTATCTTCCATCATAATCGTTACCTCGTTTCTTTCTATCTTTATTTTACCGCGCTTTTCTTTTCTTGTCCGCTATTTGTATCTATTTTTTAATCTAATTCAAAAGAAAGTTGTTCTTGCCTTTCTTTTCCTTTTTCGTGGAATTGTCTTAAGGCCTGATCAATAATATCTAAATCCGTTTCTGTTTCAATCAATGGCGAGAGTACATCGTATTCGGCCTTTTTAGTTTGATAATCCTCTTCCTTTGGAAAATTTTTCTCAATTTCTACTCTAGCAGTATTCCATTTGTCCTTTAATTCATCCAATAAGTTCTGAGTTTTCACTTGGTCCTCTTTAATGTGATCAATCGTATGCTGAAGCCTTTGAATTGTCCCTAAAGGAGAATACAAATCTAAACTGACAGAATACTGATTTTCTCCTACAATCTTAACAGAGAAGGTTTCAGGAAGAGGTTGATTTGTTGGAAGACTAAGCATTTTAATGTCAAATCCTCGATAGCTTGCTAGGGTTCGAAATTCTTTGCTGTCAGCTTGATTATGACGGATAAGACGGTGTAGGGATTCCCCTGCTTCAGCTCGTTGATCAAAAGCTTTCTTACCTACCGTCATAGAAAATGCCTGGTCTTTCGACATTTCAGACTGTTGAATGTCGCCTTCATACTTGCTTAATCGTTTCTCAAGAATGGGCATATTTTCTTCACAGTAGGAGATTGTATGACGATAGTGATCCTTGCTGCGTTGAAAGGCGCGTCTTTGATTTTCTAATAGAGTTAGATCATTCTCTAGTTCCATCTTATATTTGAGATAAGGATTACCTGTTGCTAGTGCCTTAAAATCAGAAGCTGTCATGGTCTGCTCATCAATATCTTCTGCAGCACGAATTGGCTCCTTAGAAGTCATAATCTGCTTAATATAACGGAGTTTGTTCTCCTGAGTTGCCCATAGATAATTATCAAACGAACCTTTGGTAATATAGTGGTAAATATCTACTTCCTTGTTTTCATTTCCCTGTCGGATAATACGTCCATTGCGTTGCTGAATGTCACTTGGTCTCCAAGGGACATCCAAATGATGAACTGCTTTCATCTTGCTCTGAACATTTAAACCTGTTCCTCCTTTTTCAGTTGATGCAAGTAAGATACGCACCTCTCCTGCATTGACCTTTCGAGACAAACTATTCTTCTTTTCATCACTATTGGCATCATGTACAAAGGCAATTTCCTTACTAGGGATTCCTCTATCAACTAATAAAGCCTTTATTTCAGAATAAACATCAAAGCCATTATCCTTTTTCTTAGGTGTTCCAATATCTGAAAAAATCATCTGAGTAGCCTTATGTTCCATTCCCTCACGATAAATTCTTTCAACATTATCCACTACCTGAAGCAGTTTATGATTGTCTGCTAGACTATAACTAGAGTCCAATAAACGCATATCAATAGCTAGTTTTCGTGCCTCACCCGTAATCTTTAACATGTTATCCTGGCTCGGATCAACTGTTCCACATTTGACCGCATCTGACCTCATAACCAATTCTTCTAGATAGAGTTTCTGGTTTTCAGTTAACTCACTCTCAATAGGGATAAGATGAGCTTCTGGAACAGGTAAATCCAACATATCTTGTGTTTGAATGTCAGCTGTTTCTTTATAGATTTTCATCAACTCAGGTAGATTGACAAACTTTTTAAATCGTTTCTTAGGTTGGTACTTATCCCCTGTAGGAGCTAATTCCATAGAGTTTTGAATTTCTCCAAAAGCACCTACCCAAGAGTCAAAATAATCAACTTGATAGCGTTTTAAGATATCCGGTTGAATGTAGTTCATCATAGTATACAACTCACTAATAGAATTGGAAACAGGTGTTCCTGTCGCAAAAACAATATTCTTAAAATCATGTTCTTCCTGAATCTGTCGAACCTTCATTTCCATATCCACGTTCTTCTTAGAGGTTGTATTGGTAATCCCTGCTACATTTCCAAGTCCAGTAATTGGACGAATATTTTTAAAGTGATGTGCTTCATCCACAAAGAGAAAATCAATTCCTAAGTTTTCAAAATCAATAAAACTATCACGATTGAAACGTTGGAGTTCTTCCAATTGTTTCTCTAGACCACTTATTGATTGCTCTGCTTCTTTAACAGTATACTTATTTTCAGAATGTGTTTTAATCTCTCGTAGTTCATTGAGTTTATCCTCGATATAATTCATCTGTCTTTCCTTACTGACAGGGATTTTTTCAAATTGAGAATCCCCAATGACAATGGCATCGTAATCTCCTGTAATAATACGTGACACAAATTGTTTTCTTCTCGCCTTCACAAAATCTTTCTTAGTGGTCACAAAGACCTTTTTAGTAGGGAAAAATTTCATGATTTCTTGGCCAAATTGAGCAGACAAACTAGAAGGTACTACATACAAGGGCTTATGAACCATCCCCAACTCCTTTAATTTAAACCCAGCCCCAAGCATGGTCAAGGTCTTTCCTGAACCTACCTCATGAGCTAATAAGGCTCTTTTTTCTTCTACGATTCTTTGAATGGCATTCTCTTGATGAGGACGAAGACTGATGTTTTGTGCCAAGCCATCAATGACTAGATGGCTACCGTCATACTCTCGACTAACCGTTCGATTATAAAGACGATTATAGCTTTCTTCAATGACTTGTTGGACTTCTGGATACCGTGAGACAAAGTCTTGAAAGAGTTCTTGTAAATGCTGCTCTTTTGCTCTTAGAACAGAGGTTTTTTCCAAATCTGTGATGGTCTTTTTCTTTTCTCCTTCTGTAACAGTCATGGTAATCGTCGGTTGGTTCGAATTTAGTAAATTCTCAAAAATCTTTCTTCCTGTATCATAACGTGACCCACTAACTCCAAGACTACTATCTTTGGCACTTGGATAGCGATAAGCAAATGATGTCCTTAAATGAACCTGGCCATCGACAGGATTCACTTCAATGACTTGTTCAACATCTGGCGAAGACAATTCAAATTCACGATTGGTAAAACATTCAAAAGCAAATTTACCATAAACGGATTGAGGAATCCAACGTGATCCTATTTTAAACTCAATATCTGCCAGATGAATCCGTGGAGGGCGAACAGATTCTAACAAATCTAAAGCATGGTTCCAATCATATTCTTGGTTGTTTTCCTCCACTAATAGTTGAACTACTTCTATCTTGTTGAGAATGTCTCCTGATAAAAACTGGTTCTTAGAAAGATATTTTCTTTCCCCTCTTAAATAGCTTTCTGGATCCATTAAAATCTGGTCACCTAACTCATCTAAAATAGCAGCTTGGCTATGTTCAGGGTAAATTGATACCATATAGTCTAAATCAACCCCTCTACCATCCGATAAACTGGAGTTTAAGGCATCTAAAGCCGTTGATACTCTTGCAATCACTCTCTCTGGCCTAACCAATGCTTTCTCAAAGGCTAAAGATTTTTTATATTTTACTTTCTGATCTTTAGAATCAATGTATTCATCTTCTAAACTTGCTAGTAAAGAATACTTATCGTCACTATCGAATAAGTTCCGATTGACTGAGGCATTCAAGTATCCAAATTGACTTACAAAGCGGTCATAGTCACGATTCAATTTGCCAAGCAATTCCTGAAAATCAGCCCGACTATAATCTGGATGACGTTGAATTTCAATTAAGGCTTGATAGGTCTCTCTCAAATCAACCATGCTCTTAATGCGACTAATATCCTTATCCGATAAGGGACTTTCATAAAAGACAGTTTTTTTGAACAGTCCCTTATATTTCCCTCTTTTACTCGCTTCTTCTGACTTGTAAACATCTAGTGCTTCCTCATCTGTCAAATGAAGTTGCACGAATCGATCTATTTTATGTTCAGATAAAGAACTGTCCCAGGCTCTAAAATCTCCCTTCTCGTCTACATAATAACTAATTTCGTCTACTTTTGAACTTTTCCGAATGCCATGTGTATCTCGGTAATAAATTTGATTTCCCTCATATCCAAAAGAATAGAGCGCTAAGTTCTCACGAATACGACTTGGGATAGAATGATCCACTTTTTCTTGGATAAAAACAGGTTCTTTCAAAGAATTGTCAATTGGTTTAGGTGCCTCCACATTCTCTAATGCTTCCATGATGTCAGTAGTGAATGTTTCTGATTCCCCCTTAACATTGAGAGTTCCTCCATTAAAATTGCGTACCTCATATTCACCCAAAACTTGTGTATTGTATTTCCCATCAAAATAAGGATTGATCCAGACACGCTTATCCTCCTCAAAGGGAATAGAGCCACTAAAGACAAGCTCCTCCTCATGAAGATTCTTTGCTTGATCCTTTTGAAAGAAGAGGAGGTCTGTGGTCACTCGAGTACCTGCAATCTTTTTAAAAGCCGTATCCGGCAAACGAACTCCCCCTAAAAAATGAGTGCTCGATTTAATCTCTTGTAAGACATTATCCGTCCGCTTATCCATTGTGCCAATAGATGAGATAATCGAAACTTGTCCTCTGTCTCTTACTAAATCAAGTGAGTGTTTGACAAAGTAGTCATGAATCATATAAGGTCTATCATAATTTTTATCTGCAATGCGAAAATTTCCAAATGGTACATTCGTTAAGACTAAATCAAAACTATTATTTTGATAGGGAACTTCTTCAAATCCTCGCACTTCAATATGAGTATTGGGGTGGAGTTGTTTTGCGATTGCGCCTGTCACACTGTCTAATTCAACTCCATAGAGTTCTGATTTCTCTCGTATACTTCTAGGCATCGCCGCAAAGAAGTTCCCAGTCCCCATAGAAGGATCTAAAATTCTTCCTCCCTCAAAACCATCATCCAGTAATTTTTGCCAAATCTGGCGAATAATCATTGGGTCGGTATAATAGGCTGTGAGAGAACTTTGTTTCATGGTCGAGTATTCTGATTTACTTACTAAGCCCCTAAGAGTTAAACGTTCTGTTTCATACTTTGGATTGAGTTCGTCGAAAAATTCATTGGCAAGGCCACCCCAGCCAACATACTTGGCTAGTAGTTCTTGTTCTTCTGGATTCGCTTGTCTTCCCTCTTTTTCTAATCTTTTAACAAGATTAATTGCGGCGATATTCGTTTCAATTTTTTCTCGATTTGTCTTAGGATAAAAGTTCTCTAAATCATCTGGAAAAACAAAATCTTGAACAGAGACATCCGTCTCTTCTATACCTGAAATTAGAGTTTCTGTTTCCTTTTCATTTTCTTTTTCTTCTTCCAAATAGGAAAACAAATCTATTTCCTGACTTTCACTTGATGATTCAATCTCAATCTCTAATTCTTCTTTCTCAAGTTCTACAAGAGACAATACTTGTTCAATCTCTTTCAAACTGTTCAAGTATAAGATAGGATTCTCTTCAAATAACTGGTTGGAATCATTGAATAGCTCTAGGCGAACTAAGTCATTTAACTGTGCATTTTCAATCGAAACCAACTGAAATACTTGTCCTTTATAACTTACTTGTGAACCGATTGGATATTCCCTCAAAGCTTCTTCTACAATTTTATCGACATTAGATAGGGAATGAACTTCCACATTTTCTTCTACCTTGTCAATATTATCTAAAGGTAAGACCACTTCCGCTACTTGCTTAGACTTTTCACTTCTTGCTTTTACCTCATCAAAATGAGTAATAATCTTTATTTTTTGTGTCAGTGGGAGTTGTTGGTAGTTGTCTTCATGATGGACAAGATTTGTAACTGTATCTAAAGCAGCCATCAACTCTGAACCCAAATAGGCTAGAACTTCTCCCTCTTTTTCTTCAAAACGAATCTCAAGAACTTCTTTTTTAAGCTCTTTTGAGTCAACCATTAGAAGGAATTCCTCTATATCTCTACTAATGCGGTCAGATAGATTATTCGCAACCCGATAGACATTGACTAAATTGACATCCTGATTCTGATGACATACAAGCTCACTTAATGGTTCTAACTTCTCTTTTTCAGATTGGATGTAAAATCGAGTGGAAAGGTTATAGGTTGCGACTTCTAGCACCAAGTTTTTCTCAAAATTACTTAATTGAGATAATTTACTTAGACCTGCTTGTCCAAAAGTTCTTGTGTAACTTTCTAAATCTTGGTCATTATTTTCAGAACGGGCCTCTAGGAAAGAAACAATATCTTGATGAAAAGAATAGACGTGAGGTATCTCTTCTATCTTGCCCTCTTCAGCCAAAAAACTCTCTACCAAATCCTGCCATTTCTCATCAAAATGTTGCGCCTGATAGCGAAGAAATAGGTCCATTTTCTCCCTATCTTTTGGAATTGTTCCACGAAACATAGCCAATAATTGTATTACTTCCATACTCGCTCCTTTCATCTATACGAAAATAGGAGAATCACATGATTCCCCTACAACTCTATCTCCATTTCAACCTCTTGAGAACTGGTTTCTAAATCACTAGACAAAAGAGAAACAGAATCTGTTCTCATGTAGTAAGTATATAAGTCTTCTAGGTCTTGTTGGTTTTCAATCCCTGTTTCAATACTAATCAGAGCCTGTATAAATTCCTTGTAGTGACTCTCCATCATATCTGAAATCTTTTGTTTCATTTCCATAAATACTGAAGACGGTTCAGTTATACTTGTTTGGTCTATGTCTTGTAAATCCTTTTCTAAGGGATTGGTTCCTTCTTCTACTTCCACTAAATCTGAACGACCATCACCATCAGAATCTGCGCTAAGAGGATTGGTTCCTAGCGCCAATTCTTGAGCATCAGTCAGTCCATCCTGATCCGAATCACGTTGATAAATGGTTTCCATATACATCCTTCTTTCCTAGTTAATCTTTTTTCACTCCAATTCTACCAAATATTACTTGAAAGAAGTATCACAACAAAAAAAGAGAACGAGCCAAAACTGCGTTCTCCTGGAAATGATAAAAATATATTTTATGCCACAAAAGATATGTAAACTAATCTTTTAAATAATAAAAAAGTTCCGACGTTTGTAAATGTTTTGAGTAAATTGAAATTACTTTTTGACCTTTTGGAAATACTGTCTTTCTCTTCAAATCTAATAAAGATTGAGGAACAATTTTCCTTGATGTCTCTTTCAATGTTAATGCTAGTATCTGTTTTCTTGTACGTAGAGCATAATCAAACTCCAAATACAAATAACGTCCTGAACCAGTTAAATGAACATGCTTTCCCAATAACTCCTCAATGGATCCTAAAACCTGTAACTTTTGCATTGTGGTTCCATCTTTTTTTATTTTCAACTCATCAATTATGACATGCCTATTTAAACAATCGTCAAAGAAACTGCCTGCACCTTTTCGGTAATCAACACCACATAGGTGCATGAAATTAGTAGGTGAAAAATGAAGTTCAACACTTTCTATTTCTGTTTCATAATACATGATTTTGCCAACGAAGTGTTCTTTAAAAAAAGAAGCCGCGATTTGTAACTGAGTAAAAAAACGCTGAAGTTTTATTTTTTCGGTGTAATTTGGATTACGATAATCTCTAGAATTTGCCATATTTTCCTCACAAAAAAGGTGGTTTACAGAGTCTGTAAGCCACCTAGTCAGTCGGTTTATTCTGGTGTCTGCCACCGCTTGGCCCTTACGTCCAAGATTGCTATCGGATTTCGTTCTGGTGTCCGCCACCGCTTGGCCCTTATGTCCAAGATTACTATCAGATTGACCATGAGCCGACTACTCATCTACACTATTTATTCTACCTGAAAATGGTTAAAATTTCAAGTGTAAACTCTTCTATTTCGTAGTATAAGCAAAACTGATGGCACTATCTGCTTGAGAGATTTTTCTAAAGGTATAGTTAGGGTTGCCACCATAGTTGGTTTCAGAAACTAGAAAAGAACCATCATCATAGACTTTCTCGATAAAAGCCACATGACCATAGTCTGCTGGTGTGCCATGTGTACCTCCCACAAAAGAAACAATGGCACCTGCTCTTGGTGTAGAGCCAGTTTCCCCACCAAGACTTGAAGCTGTCGCAACCCAGTCCTGACCATTTCCCATGGTATTAATGATTGAAATCTTTTCTCCATTTCTACCTTTTAGCTTTAATCCTAACTGGTTCATACGAGCCGCAACACCCCATGTACATTGTCCATAGGCATAGGCCATACCATCTCCACCACCAGGAACAGAATGATCATACAAGTCTCCACGAACCCCTTCAAGGGATTGCGGGTCACTTTTTGCCTGTCCTCCATTTGTTTGGCTGAAGCCTTTTTCAATTTGGTAATACCATTCCGTTGCTCTGGTTTGTCTTTCCAGTAGTTTGTCACCAGAATTTCCCTCCCAATAGGTAAGGAAGAGTTGGGCCAGATTAGCTGCACTGCCCGTATTTCCAAAGAAATCCTTTAACCAACTTTGATAGTAAGGACTATCCCCGTGAAGCATAAAATCAAGTTGGAGGTCTAAATCATACCATTTCTTATTTTGGGTGCTTGCATAATTTAACAAAGCTGTATGACGTGTTGAACCATCTGCAGTATCCGTCCATTGACCTAGCCCCAAACCTCTATGAAGTATATTAGGATAAGCACCACTATAAATGGCTGGACCTCCAATCGCTAACCAGTTTTCATCATCCCATGAGGAATCGGTAGCGCCAACTGGAGGAGATAAATAATCTCCCTCAGCTCGTTTTGGATTGATAGAAGATTCTACCGACCAATTTCCTAAAATAGCCGCAATGGCTTGGGGACTTGCCCCTTGAGATTTCAAAAAATCATAAATATGTTTTGCTCGTTCAAACTCATCTCCACCAAACTGACCAATGGCAGGTAAGATAGTTGTCTGAAGTTGAATGACTTTTGGAAAATAAAATTGCGGATTGACATACACCAATTTTTCTTTCTTGTTCTTATACTTTTGATAGGAAACTTTCAAACCTGTATCATCTGGTGTTTCACCAATAATATCACCCGTTAGAACTCTTGTCCCCTCAATCGCACGGCCATTATGAATGGAATACAAGGTCAATCGACTCTCATTCTCTCCTTTTCCGTTAGTGAGAATTATATTGTCGCCATCTAGAGATACAACTCCATCCATTGGTGCGACAATCGTTTGGTGAGCCTTCGCTTCTAGTAGAATGTACTCCTGAAGGGTAGGTTTTCCGTCTAAATCATAGTATCCATAACGATAAGTCATGGTTAGACTATCTTCGTTGCCTTTCCCCTCAAATGGATTGTCCAATTCCTGCATGGAAGCATAGACACCCTCTTCTTTTAGTTCCTTTATTTCCTCTTGATCGTCTTTCGAGAGTTTATACTTAGGAGTTTCATAAAGGTCTTGCATGGATTTCAAATCTTCCCCATCGTTTAAATCATGCCACAAAGTAGACAGATAATCCTTGTAAGTTTCTGAACTAAATAAGTGAACTGGTTTGTGTAACTCATAGTCATGGAATTTAAAGTTCATATACCCCATCACATCATCAACTTTTGTGTAATAGGTAATGCCTTTGTCATTTGTACGAGTATGTTCTGCGTCTTCCCAAGTTAGGTGGGTATAAGCTTTTGTTAATTCAAATTCATCTTGTTGAATCAAACTAGCAGATGAAAATCCTAAAAAGAAGCTCATCATAAGTAAAAGAAGAAAGACTAATCCTCCAACTATCCAGGTTGCAGGATTTCCAGCCGCAAATGTAAAGAAGGAAAAGGCTGCTTTTAGTTTTTGATAGATATTTCGGACACTTGTAAGACCTTGTTTCTTTAATTTTCGATACCGATTTTTAAAGGAACTTGGGTTATCTTTCGCTAGTTTCCATCCTTTTCCAGCCTTAAAATGATGGTATCGCTCTTTTGTGTTGGTCAGTCTTTTCTTGGTAAAACGACCTGTTGCTTGTCCTGTTTTGACACTAGCTTTTCCAAGATTATAAGAAAGCCGACTGTAGCGTTTCCCTTTTCTAATGGTCTCTTGAAGTGTGCGATAGCCTTCTAAATCTTCATTTTCTGAAGCTAACTCTCCACCTTCACGTCCAAGGACATAAAGAAAAGTTTTGGCTTTCCTACTGACTTTTTTGGACTTATAGGCTTGTTTAGTAGATTTTAGATTCTCTTTGGCGGCCTTGACTTCTTTCTTAGCTTTTAATTCTTCTAAACTCTTCCCTTGAAAGAAAAAATTAGATTTATGTTTCGATTCCTGACCGTAGAGAAATTTTTGATTGGTTTTTCTTTCTTTACGACTCTCTTTTCTTTCTTCTTTTGCTTCTACCTTGGCTTCTCTAAATTGCTTCTTGGCTATTTTCAATCGTTTCCTAGCATGAGGCAATCGTCTGTCTCTTAATTCTTTACGATTCAAAAGAGATGGAGGACTATTTTGAAGAATATGATTGTAGTCTTCATTTGCTTGTTTTACTCTCTCCTTTGAAGCTTCTCTCATCTCCTCTAGCTTTTCTTTTATCTCTTTTTTCCATGCTTTATTATCCAGTACAGCGGAATCTTTTTTCTGTTTCCTCACCTCCTTCTTTCCTTTTTTCAAGAATTTTTTCTCATCTTTTAGGCTTCTTCTAAATGCCTTTCGGGCACGTATGATTTCTCTTTTGTCCTTCATTTACCTTCCCCTTAATTAGAAGCCATTTTATCAGGATCCGTACTCATAATATCAAACAATTGAGTACCTTGAGGAATCTTATTTTTGAAGGGAACAACAACTGAACCTGCTTTTATCAGTCCTGCTCCTTTTTCTGGATTGACTAGGTATTTTTCAAGTTCTTTTGACAAACCTAAGAGTTGAACCAGTTCTTCTCGGTCATTTTTTGCTTGCTTGAGGAGAATCATAAATTCACTATTTGCAATAATCCGCCTACCGTTTGGATCTAACAATAAGGTTTCGACATTTTGAGTTATTCCAGTCGGACTGGCTCCATATTTTCTGACACGACTCCACAATTTAAAGAAGAAATCACTGGCATATTTATCTAGTAAGAGAAGCTGCATTTCATCAAAGTAGATCCAGGTCTTCTTCCCTAATTTTTGGTTCCGAACAACACGATTCCATATCTGATCAAAAACAACCATAAGAGCGATTTGTTTCAGCTCATCTCCTAACTTTTTAACATTATAGATTAAGAAATTAGATCCTGTCTGAATATTGGTCTTATGAGAAAAAATATCAAGAGAACCTTCGACATACAGTTCCATATCAAGTGCCAAGTTCTGCGCTTCTTCTTCTGGTTGTTGACTCAAGACAAAGACCCATTCTTCCAAAGAAGGCTCTTTAAATGACTGATAGGTGAGTCTGGTAACTCGGTCGATAATCGATTTTTCTCTTCCATCCATTTTTCTATCCAATAACTTGCCGATAAAGGATAAAAGAAATTCTGATTTTACCTTTACAGGATCTTCATCCATATTTTCTTCAGACAAGTCAAGGACATTGAGATAGGTTTGGGAATCAGGCGCAATATCAATCATTTCTCCCCCAAAAGCCCGGCCAATGACACTATATTCTGCTTCTGGATCCACGATGATAATTTCTGTATTTTCACCAGATTCCTTGATTTTGGTCGTGATAATTTCATGCTTGGTTGCCATCCCTTTTCCAGCTCCAGATGTTCCTAAAATCAGACCAGATGGTGTATTTAATAGGCTTCGATCAATGGTAATAATATTACTTGAGATTTGATTGATACCGTAATATTTTCCACTACGGTCTTGTAAGTCTACTGAAGTCCATGGAGAGTTCACTGCTACATTGGACGTTAATAAACTCCGTGATACTCCCTCTAAAAAATCACAACCAAATGGCAGCAAACTATTAAAGGCTGCTTCTTGCATATATGGAAGTTTATCAATCATTAGGTCATTTGAGCCGGCCACTTGTTGAATCGTGTCTAGAGCTTGTTTAAGTTCTTCTTCATCCTGACCAAAAACACCAATCAAAAAGACTGTTTGAAATAGTTTATCTCCTGTCTCTGTCATGGTTTTTAAGAGTTCTTCAGCTTCATCGATATTGCTTTCTAATACATGACCTACTTTTTCCAAATAGATACCTGTACGAGCTAGTTTTTGTTGTTCCCCAATCTTTTGGGATTCCATTAAGGTCTTCTTTGTTCGTAGTTTCTTCATGGCATCTGCCTTGGTAGAACTTTGAGCATGAAGGCTCACTATCAATTCCAAATCTCCTTGCATTAGGTCTCGGATAAACTGATCACCTAATTCCATGCCATAGTCTCTCACATAGACAATCTGTAATAAGCGGTCATTGATTTGTAGGTAATTCTTGTTTTTGAAATCTAAGAGATTAGGCGCTATGAAGTGACGAGTTGTCTGACCAGATCTCGTTAAATCACGGTAAGAAAAAGGAAGATGGTGTTCTCCTCTAAGCATATCTGCCAACAAGTTCACCCGTTCTTCTCCAGCTAAGGATTCAAATCGAGCATCAATTTCTGAGAAACCACTCTTGAAATATTCTCCAATTTGAGACAAGGAACGATAGGCTTGTTTGGGATTAGTATCCTTTCTTCCAAAGCTAATCAGTTTCACAGCTGAAAAGTTATTTTCCCCACTGTCTAAATTTTGATTCATCATCCGATTCAATTCTTGACGATAGCTATCATACCCATCTTCTTTTTCCTCATACAAAACACTTTGTCTGAATTTTTCTAAATTCAATCTTTTATTAAAGATAGTCAATTGGAAGTTGGTTTGGTCATCTAGGGAGTTAATCAAATCAGAATACTTCTCAATGATTGCGCCCTTATCTTCTAAACCAACGGTCTGGTAATTGACATCACCAAGTAAATAACTTTGTGAGAAATAATCTTCTTTTACCTGCATCAGACCATTTTGATACAGGGCTTGATAGGAAAGAGTATTAGCCGTTGATGGTAACACTTCCTCTTTTTTTCCTTTAACTACTTCTTTCTGATTAGTCATTGAAGTTTTTTGTTTCTTTAATGTATTTGATTTTCTTTTCATGTTCAGGTCCTTTCTTTCCTGTAATTGTGCGTAGGGGAACCGTTAATTCAAAATGAAGACGGTATTTCAAATAATGTTCAAAATATAAATCATTGGGTTTATAGACTCCAAAAAGCATGAGGGGGATGGTAAAAGCAAACACAAAACCGTAAACAAACCAATCTCCAAATTGCCAGAAAAAGAGATTCAAGCCCAAAACAATAATTGTGACAATAAAGGCTGGTAAAACAAAGATGATTTGCCTTGTAGTGAAGCCTAACCAAGCCCTGTGTTGGTATTTTGAAATGTCTTTAAAGACACGTGTATTCATGACTTTCCTTTCTAAAAAGGCTAAGAAGCAATCACTTCCTAGCCTTTATCTAATTACATACCTAAAATTGAGCGAGCCGTACGTTGAGAACCAACGAGGGCAATAATCAGTAAGATAGCTTGTATTAAACTACCAAACATAATCGCAAGTGATTGCAGGACTCCTGCACCATTTGAAACAGCTATTTTCCCAGCAGATTCAAACAAAGGAACAAGAGAAACAATCAGAAAAATGAGAACCCCTTGTACCGCATAGACCATAATATTTTTTAAATAGCCAATACCAATAGACTTCCATTCATCACTTAAAAATGTTGGAATCGTAAGAGGGGCAAATGGGATCATAAGGTAGAGTTGAATAAATCGAATAGATACCAAAAGATTGACCATGGCTGCACTTACTATCCGAACTAGCCAGATAAGGAGGGCGAAAAAGCCCACAATCATACGGCCAATAAATCCTGACCCTTTTAATCCAGAGATGGTATCATACTTTGCCCCACCGTGAGCCACAATCGAGGCCACTTGTTCAATGGCATGACTCGCAATCCCGATAATGGCTTCTACAATCACGGTAGTGTTGGTAATTACAACTGCAACCATAATATAACTAATCAACATCGGCGCCAATGCTTCAAAGGTCATCGCTCCTCCTGAGTTAGCAATTTTCTTTGCCATCTTCGAAAATTCTAAGATGAGAACAACTGATAAAATCGCAACTCCAAGAGGTTGCATGACACTTTTAGTAATACTAGACATATAAGTCCAAACAGTTGGATTATAGCTAGATAGTGATTTAATCAGATCTACAGTAGATTGTAAATCTACATTAAATCCTTCAAATAAATTTTCAGCTGATATTTTTTCAGATGCAAGGTAAACAAAGGGTGAGACTAAACTAAGATTCATGTCATTGTTTATCCTCCTAAATTGAAATTTGAGTTACAAAGGCTCCAGCAGCCCCTACCATAACACCACCGACAATTTCAAGAATGGCATTCCGAACACCTGGTCCACCATCTTTAATGTTGGTTGCAAGATTGACAATCCCCACAACAACGAGAAAGGCACCAACCGCAATCAATCCCTTCTGCAACAAAGACATAGCTTGTGCAAACATAGCACTTGCGTCTACTCCATAAACAAAACCTTTAAAATGCGTAATCATCTATTTCCTCTTTTCTATTTTTATTTTAAACTAGATTCAAAAGTTAAATCACGAATTCTAAGGCCGTCAAGATGATTTTCTTGTCTTTGATTCAAAGGATTGATCTGATAGTTCCACCACCGTTCATCGCTTTCTTGATTGGCTAGGTACTTCCAGTTTGGATGCTTAGTAGAATTGTATTTTTTGCTTTTAAAGACAGGCATATTGGCAATTCGAACAAGGCATTCATGCCGTTTCATATTTCCGACCTCGTCGGGTGTCATTAAATCACGAGCAATCTTTTGATGAGAAAGGGATCCTGAACCTGTCTGGCCAAAGGAACGACTAGTATTTCGAACATCAATGGTTTGTTTACCGAGTAGCCCACTCATAAATTTAAAGGTATCTTCATCATTACCACCTAAGTAGACTAAACTATCACAGTTCCCAAGAATGGTTTTCCAAGCTTCTTTTTCTTTATAGAGCCCTTGAAGTTGGGCAATATTTTGTAGAATAGGAACGAGACTCATATTTCGAGAACGGACTGTTGAGGTTTGTTCAGCAAAATCTGGGATTTCTCCGATATTTGCGAACTCATCTAAGTAAACTCTCACATGAAGAGGCAATTGACCCTTAAAATCAATATCTGCTTGTCTTGTTAGGGTTTGAAAGACGGTTGAAAAAAAGAGGGCTGAAAGAAAGCGAAAGGTACTATCGTTATCTGGGATAACTAAGTAAACCATTGATTTTTCCTTCCCCCATGTCTTCATATCAAGGGTATCTCTTTTGGTCAAATCCATGACACTTTGAATATTGAAAAGGGCAAATTTAGCAGTGGTTACAGCTATAACAGAATCCAGAGTCTTATCCTTATAATTTTGAAAATCTGCCCAATTTCGCATGGTAAAATTTTCAGTCCCATACTTTTTAGCATAATTTTCAAATAGAATTTCTAAGACACTTTTTTCTTGGTTTTCACCCTTGGATAAGTGTTTAATGAGTTTTGAGATTTCAGCAAAACTTGGATAACGCCCTCGTTTTTTTCGCTCTTCCACTTCTTTTTTTTGACGTTTCAACAAGTTTTGATATTCCTTTTGACTTAAACGACTTTCTTCTATGAGCTGTTCTCTTGTTTTAGGTGGGTTATAGAAATCGACCAAGTAGGAGGCTAAAGCTCGAACCAAAGTCATAGAAGCTTCATCCCAAAATGGATCACTTCGGGAGCCAGAGCCTTTGGTGTTATTAAAATAAACCGTCAGCATGCGATTCAAATCATTTTCTGTCTCTATATAGCGAAAAGGATTGAAGCCATCTGAGTTCTTCATATTGACTAAATCTAACACCTTTACTTGGTAGCCATGTTCTAAAAAGAGTTTGCCTGTTTTCTCGGCCAAGTGATCTTTAGGATCCACGACAATATTTGAACTATTCATCTGAATCAGATTGGGTTTCACAAAGCGAAATGTCTTCCCACTTCCTGAACCTCCGATCACCGCAATATTCTTATTTCTATCATATTGGGGTGGTTTTTTATCTAATAATGTCAAACGAACATCTTGTGATAAAATCGTATCATGAGAAAATTCCTTACCGTAAAAGTGCTTCTTTTCTTTTAGAGTTCCAAAACGGGCGCTCCCGTATTCTACCCCTTCTCGGTATTGTTTTTTACCGGTCTCTAGATAGAGATACACCAGTAACATCATTACAAAACCTAATAGAAAAAAAGCACTTGATTTTCCAGTAAAAGAAAGGTTCCATGGTGACTGAAGAACTTCATCTTGACCTTCCATCAGAAGATGAGTCCATTTATCTAAGGTATTTCCTGTATAGGAATCATACAAAAGCGTCAAACGATGAAAAAGATAGCCTAGTAAGATACCTAACAGTGAGAATAGTAGGAATTTCTTTCCACTGTACATCATCTCACCATCTCTTTCTGTTTGACGGCCCCTTCTTGTCTAAAGGTAATTTGGGATTTAACTTCATCAATTGCGTCGTCTAATGACTTATCCATGGTAAAATCAACTAATTTCTCCGGATCATTAACCATTTTTTCTAACAGATGGTCTAAATGATTGTCTAGAATCGAACGGTCTTTCGTGTAGAAATGCAGAGAATCCCCTTGCCAAGCAATGGCTAAAGGAATCTCTTCTTTTTCTAAAAAAGCTTTAAATTTCTCTATATCAATTGGTTTGTCTAAAAAATCTTTTTTCAGATTAATCGTATCAATCGAATAAGGAGATTGTAGCAATTCTTCTAATTTCTGTACCCCTATCTTATAGGCGGAATCCTGTGCTAAAGCCTGACGTCTAGACCATTCTAGAATTTTTAAAAGACTTTTTACAGTAAATAAAAGACTACGCTCTGCATATTGAACTGCCATTCGTTCCTGTTGTTCAGAGGACATCTGATGCCTCCTTCTTAACAAATAGCAGCTTTCCTTCTTTATAACGATAAGCTATCAATTTCTGACGTTGCTTAATCGACTTAACAACCTGCAGTAGATCTCTCGAATAAGGTTCTCGAAGAGTAACTTCTACTGCTTTCCCATCAAAGATACCAACACGTTTAAATTCAATGTAGTCTTTTTTGAGATGTCCTAAGCCCATACCAAAAGGAAAGTGATGAATCAATTGGATGGTACAACCACCTTTATTTCCCATTTGTTTCAAATCATACAAGTTTACTACCTTCATGATTAACTCCTTTATCTAGTTTGTCGCATCGTTTAAGTCTGGTAACGATAAACTCCGTGTCTGTTAGAAAATTCTCACACACGTCTTGTGCCAGTTGCCCTTCACAGGGAAATACTCTCAGTCCCTACTTACACAGGCACGCTAATCAAGACGGAGTGGATTCAATTTTCAAAGAACAGGTAGCTTTATTATAGATAAGAGTAGTTGAAATTTTTATCACATTTTTGAGGTTGTTGGAATAATAAGGTAAGTGCTAATTTCTAGCTCTTCTCAAAACACCGTACGTACCTTCTATGTTTTATGAACAGTAGCTATCATTTACATTTTCAAACTACCATTCTATCAAACTAAAAGTCAAAATATACGCCTCTACTTCGAGAGATACTTATTTAATGGTTCAGCAATTCGCTCTACTTCCGTTACATAAATTTCATCACTATGACTTCTAATGATTTGTTATTAATTCACTTTGAGGGACTTGCTCATGAAACCAAACAGCGTAAGTCGTAAAAGAAAAAAGCAGTACAAGATTGAACTGCTTTTACGGATTCAGATAAAATAACTTTAAAATATAGAAGATATCTATTGACTGTAACTATAATTGATTTAAATTTATAACTTCATCTGCTTGATTCCAAATATCGGGATTATGAGTTGCAATGATGATTAGACGATTTTCATTTTTCATATCTAATAATAATTTCATAATTCCTTGTGAAGTCGTAGGGTCGAGCGATGCAGTCAACTCATCCGCAAGTATTAATGGTGGATTTTTAAGAATGATTTTCGCTAAAGCAACACGTTGTGCTTCACCGCCAGACAATTCATATATCTTTTGTTCCAGATGAATATGAGTTAGACCAACTCTTG
Organism: Streptococcus sp. 27098_8_103; assembly: GCF_041432345.1. Classification (GTDB taxonomy): domain Bacteria; phylum Bacillota; class Bacilli; order Lactobacillales; family Streptococcaceae; genus Streptococcus; species Streptococcus mitis_BV. Next base: position 36,057 of record NZ_JAPVZK010000009.1, on the reverse strand, counting down.
CTAATACATCTTTTTTTAATTTATCTTTTTCTTTATAATTACATTTACGATTTATTAATCCTAAATCTAGATTAGTAGAAACATCTTCATTATCTAACAAACCAAAATTTTGAAAAAGATATCCTGATACTGTCAATAAAAAAAGCTTAGAAAGGCTAAAAGCCTTATCCAAGCTGATATTTTGTTCATCTAATTAATAATCTAATTAAAGGATCTACTTCACTTTCATAATACGAACTAAATTGGCTCTTTCTGCCTCCTCTAGTTTCAATTCTATATAATGAATAGTTTCCGACAAGTTTGGAATAATCGAGTATTCTAAACCATTTACACGTCTACGTGTTTTTTCTATTTCATCAGCCATTAACTGACACGTTTTTTCAACTTCTGCCAGTCTTAGTAATTTATCAATTAAACTATTCATTGTAGCAAATACATCATCCATTTCACTATTAGAAGATAAATAGCTGTATTCACTGTTCTCATTTTGAGAAGTAATATTCATATGCATTCTAGGAACTGTTACACTCATGATATTTTCTTTCTCAACAAATAGTTCAATTTCTTTCGATGGAATTGAAAATAATTCCTCCACCATTTGAGAACTCTTTAATGATTTAGCAACTGCAAAGGATTTTAGATTATCAATTAGATAACTTTCTACTTCTTTCCGAAGTTGATTATTCTCACGAATCAAAGAAATAAATCGCCTCATCAATTCATCTCTTTTATCCTTTAATAACTTATGTCCACGTTCAGCTGTTTTCAAACGTTCCTTTAAGTTATTCAATTCCATACGAGTTGGTTTTACATTCAAACGTACCATAGATAATCACTCCATTTCTGGATTAAACTTCTACCAAAGGTAAGTATTTATCAAGCAAATCATCTTTGATACGTTTTAACTCTGTTCTAGGAAGAATTGATAGTAATTCCCACCCAAGATTCAACGTATCTTCTATATTTCGGTTTTTATAAAATCCTTGATTTATGTACTCTTCTTCAAAACGCTTTGTAAACCTCACATACAATTTATCTACATCAGATAAAGCCGATTCTCCTAATACTACTGCTAACTCTTCAACCTTTTTCCCTTGGGCATAGGCTGCAAACAGTTGATTCATAGTTGGAGCATGATCTCCACGAGTTTTACCTTCTCCAGATCCCTTATCTTTTAATCGAGAGAGAGAAGGTAAAACATTGATTGGTGGACGATAACCTTGATTATACAACTCATGCGACAAAATAATTTGCCCTTCAGTAATGTATCCAGTTAAATCAGGAATTGGATGTGTTATATCATCTTCTGGCATTGTTAAAATAGGAATCTGTGTCACCGAACCTTTTTTACCAACTAAGCGACCAGCCCTTTCGTATAGAGTTGATAAATTTGTATATAAATATCCCGGATAGCCTCGTCTCCCTGGAACTTCACGGCGAGCTGCCGAGACTTCACGTAACGCTTCACAATAGTTAGTCATATCCGTCATGATAACTAGAACGTGCATATCTTTTTCAAAAGCTAGATACTCTGCCGCAGTTAAAGCAATGCGGGGAGTTGCAATACGCTCAATTGCAGGATCATTTGCCAAGTTCATAAATAAAACCGAACGATCGATCGCTCCTGTTTTTCTGAGTTCTTCCATAAAAAACTCAGCTTCTTCAAAAGTAATACCCATTGCTGCAAATACAACCGCAAAATTTTCATCAGAATTTAAAACAGTCGCTTGTCTTGCTATCTGAGCAGCTAATTCATTATGAGGTAAGCCCGAACCTGAAAATACTGGTAATTTTTGACCACGTACAAGAGTATTCAAATGATCAATAGAGGAGATCCCTGTCTGAATAAATTCATCTGGATAATCTCTAGATACAGGATTAATAGCTTGACCATCAATATCTAAATATTTCTCTGGAATTAAATCTGGTCCACCATCAATTGGTTGTCCCATCCCATTAAAAATACGACCAACCATATCCTCAGATACAGCCAATTCTAATGCATGACCAGCAAAACGAATTTTAGACTTTTCTAAATTTATTCCACTAGATCCTTCAAAAAGCTGAACCATTGCTTTATCTTCGTGGATCTCTAAAACTTGTCCACGACGAATTTCTCCATTATGAAGTTGAATTTCAACTAACTCATTGTAAGACACATTATTTACTTGTTCAACAATCATAAGAGGCCCAACAACTTCACTGGCAGTTCTGTATTCTTTTATAACACTCATTTATAGACCTCCTGTTTCTAATATCAAATGAATTTGATGTGTAATCTCATTTGATATAATTTTGATTTCATCTAATCTATCTTCTGAAACATATTTACTTCTCGCCATACGGTCTCGAACTGCCACGGTACCTTCCATAATCTCTGTAAAGTAAGAACCTAACTCTAAAGCATGATTTGCCTGATCAGCAAAAGTTAGGATATTACTTAGCATTGCTTCTTGTTTTGCAAACGAAGTGAATGTATCTACCGAATCAAAAGCGTTCTGTTGCAAATAATCTTCTCGAATTTGTTTAGCAATTTCCATCGTTAGTCGTTCATTATCAGACAGAGAATCAATTCCAACAAGACGAACAATTTCCTCTAAACTAGATTCCCGTTGTAAGTAGTTCATCGCACGAGTTATTTTACTATTCCAATCTGTATTCTCTTTACCATCTATATAAGTGCCCACACTGTCTTTATATAGTGAATAAGATGTAAGCCAGTTAATTGCAGGAAAATGACGTCGCTGTGCCAACAGAGCATCAAGCCCCCAAAACACTTTCACAATCCGTAAAGTGTTTTGAGTAACTGGTTCTGAAATATCTCCACCAGGTGGCGATACAGCTCCAATAGCAGTAATCGTTCCTTCACGTTCTGGAAGCCCTAGAACCTGAGAACGTCCTGCTCTTTCATAATATTCAGCGATACGACTTCCCAGATAAGCAGGATAACCCTCATCACCAGGCATTTCTTCTAGACGTCCTGACATTTCACGTAGCGCTTCTGCCCAACGTGAAGTTGAATCAGCCATAATGGCGACAGAGTAGCCCATATCACGAAAATACTCAGCCATGGTAATTCCTGTATAAATTGAAGCCTCACGAGCAGCAACAGGCATATTTGAAGTATTAGCAATCAGAACTGTCCGTTGCATAATTGATTGTCCGGTATTAGGGTCAATCAACTCAGGAAACTCATTCAGTACATCCGTCATTTCATTTCCACGTTCTCCACAACCGACATAAATAACAATATCAACATTGGCAAATTTAGCTACTTGGTGTTGTACAACTGTCTTTCCTGCTCCAAACGGTCCAGGAACTGCTGCAGCTCCCCCTTTGGTTACTGGAAAGAATGTATCAATAACTCGTTGACCTGTGATTAATGGTTCTTCTGGAATTAAACGTTTAGAAACAGGACGCGCCTTGCGGACAGGCCATTTTTGCATAAGCGTTCCTTTATAGAAACTACCGTCCAATTTTTTTATTTCATATACAACTTCATCAATTGTAAAATCGCCAGATGCAATAGAAACGACTTCTCCAGATACTCCATAAGGAACCATAATTTTATGATTAACTACCTCGGTTTCCTTGACAGTTCCAAGAATATCACCCGTACTCACTTTTTGACCAATTGCTATAGTGGAATCAAAATGCCACTTAATATCTCTATCCAAACTTGGAACTTCTACCCCACGAACTAGAAAATCATTATGAGTAGCCAATTTAAATCGATCTAATGGGCGTTGTATGCCATCAAACATTTGAGAAATCAATCCTGGCCCTAATTCAACCGAGAGAGGTTCTCCAGTTGTAACAACTGGTTCTCCCGGACCAAGACCAGATGTTTCTTCATAGACTTGGATAGATGCCTGATCTCTTCTCATTTCAATAATTTCACCGATTAACCCTAGCTTACCTACACGGCAAATATCTTGAATATTAGCCTCATGCATACCTGATGCAATAACTAGAGGTCCCGATACTTTTATAATCTTCCCTTGAGTCAAAGTTATTCTCCTTACTAAGTCCAAAAATTATAGAATAATATTACAGACAATTTTGTACATTATTATAAAATATTGTGTCCTACTGCTTTCTCTACATTATCCTCTATACGTTTTAATCCTAAATTTAAACTTTGTTTATGAGTCGGTAATAAAATAATAGCAGGCACAACTTGAGAATCATAATGGCGAATTGTATCTAATATCATTGAAGCAATGTCTTCAGTGATATAAATGACACCATAATCAGATTGAACTAATTTTCTTAGAGTATTTATAGCTTCTTGTTCTTGATAGGCAGGAAATATATCAAACCCAATCATGCTAAAGGGTAAAATAATATCATGGCTACCAATTATGCCAATTTTATACTTATTAGCTTCCATAATGCGGGCGTATCCTTTCTTTTATTGATTCAAAAGGAATTGTATTTTGAAGAGCTGATATGATCATTCTAAGATTCTTTACTTCAAACTCACATCCCAATAAATATCTAGCAAGAACTAACGGCCCATCTACATTATACCTTCCTTGATCTAAAGTTTTATACAATAGTAAATCACATAAAAATTCTAACTCAGAAGATGAAATTGTTGCGTCCTGCATCTTCAATTCGTAAGTTGAAAAGATTGAATCTAAGCTTGGATTTATTTTATTGAACCACACAAATATTTCTTGATTTTCTACAATGTATATAAATTCTTTAGCAGAAATACTTCCTTCATCTGAAAGTAATTGTAAAATATCCCCATGACTCTTATTTTGAGATAAACCACGTTTTACAGTAATAATATTATAAAAGTCAATCATTGCAACAATAACCTGAGACAGCACCTCATCTAACTCATTAGATAAAAGTTTCAGATGTTTAAAATATGCTAGATCAGCTCCGACATCAAGTACACGAATATTATTAAAAGTTTCATACTCATTCCAAATTGATTCTACTTCATGAACCATAAAATCAGGAAGTGTATCTGAATGTAAGGAAGAAACTAAATGTTTTAAACTTTCTATATCAAAAATCCCTATTGGAATTAATAATTTAGAAAAATCTTTCTTAATTGCCGCCTTAGATTTTAATAAAACTTTGATATTATGATAAACATATCGTAAAGCAAATAAAGTCACAATTTTATCAGACGGACTTTCAGCATATGCCCATCTATAATCATTGACTAATTTTGTCATTAGCGAAATCTCTGTCTGACTAGGATTCTCTAAAACGTCAATCGATAAATGATAGGGAGTTGCTTCTAAGATAAATGCCAATGTCTCCGTATCTTTGGATTGTATAATTTTTTGAAATTTTTCTTCTGTAATAAAATCGTTTTCTTTTACCGAAATCGTCGTATTTATTTTTGAAAAAAGATTAGTATCCATAAAATACCTTTCTAATTTTATTGGAATACTCCAAATTTCTAAGAAGGATTAACCAATTTCATCCTTAATTGATAAAAATTTGATTTGCGATACTTGAACTTTCTTCCTTAGAAATCGATCCAATTAATGTTTTATACAAATAGTTATCATCAATTTTACCTATTGAAATAAGTAAGCCTGATTCATTTGAGATAGGCTGTTCACTAAATAAATGATTTGGAAAAGAGAATTTCAATTTCTCTAATTGTTCCAAATTGAATTTAGCTAAAGTCCGCTCCCCAAAAGTTACTATGACCTCTTGTTGTGAATATCGTTCCAGAATTCGATAGATGAACTCCATTTCTTTATCTGCACTCCAAGATTCCATTTCTATTAAAGCAGATTGAAAAAGTTCTTTTAATATTTTCTGTTTTGATACTAACGTTGATTGGCGTTCCTTATTTTTTAATTGTTGAAAAATTATTTGATATTTCTGTTGTAATTCTTTTAACTTTCGTTCATGTTCAGCTTCTTTTTTCTTTACAATGACCGACTTTTGCATTTCAAATTCATCATCAATCTTCTTTTTGGAATCCAATAATTTCATACGCCCTTTTTCATGAGCTTGTTCAATAACAGACTCTCGTAAGTTTTCTAAATTGCTCATTTAGACACCTCCTTTGAATAGCAAATTAATTTCTTATACACGAAGGGTCAAAATGAATGATACGACAAAGGCAAGAATTGCATAGGTTTCTACCATGGCAGCCAAAATTGCTCCCTTCATGAATTCTTTTGGTCTTTTAGCCAAGATTTGCATTCCCGCTACTGCTACATTTCCTTGATGCTTAGCCGAAAAGTATCCTACAATAGCAATTGGAAGAGCTACAAAGAAATAAGCAACTCCTTTTTCCAAAGGAAGTTCTGGAGTTAATTGCAACCAAATCAAAATTCCAATAACAAAACCATATAATCCTTGTGTTCCGGGCAGTAGTTGCAATATCAAAGCTGAGGCAAATTTTTCTGGCTGTTCTTTCAGTAAAGCTGCGGCAGATTGCCCAGCCTTACCAACTCCATAAGCAGACCCCATACCGCTTAATCCTACCGCTAATACAATTCCCAATGCAGCGAAGAAAGCTCCTCCATAGGTTGAAAAATAAGTTGCTAAATGTTCCATTATATATATCCTCCATTAATTCTTTGTAATAACCTTAATATATTTCTCAGAAGCCTTCAAAGGTTGAAATGGTTTTCCTCCACCCTCATAAAACTTACCAAAAAATTCAACAAATATCAGACGTGCTCCATGAACATACCCTGATAGTAACGATAGAAAAATATTGATCGCATGTAAAAGAATGAATAATACTAATCCAATTGTCAGTTTAGCCAATGTCCCCGGAAACAAACCAACAATTAAATTGAAAGCTGATGCTATACTTGCTCCAGATAATCCTAATGCCATCAATCGAGTGAAACTAACTAAATCACCTATATAAGATGAAATGTTATATAGATTAAACAATCCTGATCCAATACCTGACAAGCTTTTGGCTTGAATAATAGAAACAATCAAAATCCCTACAGCATTAAAAATAGATACCCATTTCCCTAATACAAATAACGGTCTAATATCGGGCATCAACATTCCGACAGCAATAAATAACAAGCCAAGCAGAATAACACACCACGCAAATCCTGAATTATATGCTTCTGCATATTTCTTCATTCTTACTTTTTGTAGACCTGAAGCTAACAAACCTACAAATACTGTAATAAATCCAAACACAACTGACACTACTAATATAGTCATGACATCCGAGGTTGTAGATATCAGATGAAATGGCAACTTATATCCAAAAAATGAGCCATAGATTCCACCCCAAATTGCAACGGCTACCCCTAATATATTAAAGAATTTTAAAAATCTCTTAGTTACTGAAGGTAGATGAAAAATTTTTAATGCTAACATTGTTCCTAAAAACAATAGTAAACCATAGCCTAAATCAGCAACCATCATTCCAAAAAATGTAAAGTAAAATGGTGCTAATACAGGTGTAGGATCTTTCTCATAATATTTGGGCAGAGCATACATTTCTGTCAATAATTCAAATGGTTCAATTAAAGAGTGATTCGTTAATTTGATAGGTATTTCATCTTGATTATCCGACAATGTTTCCGATTCATAAATATAAATAGAATGTCCAAAACGCTCATCCATAACTTTTATAAAATATAAAATACGAGTTTCTTCTATCCATCCTTCTAATGCAACTAGATGCGGAGTGCTCAAAAGGTTATTCTTAGAGATTTGACGAGCATAGATAGATAAAATATAGTCAATTTGCCATTGTAAATCTATCAAATTTTTCTTTGAATCTTGCAACGATGCGATAATATTCTCTTTTTCAGTTATTAACTGCATGTTTTCTTGATCCAAATCTACTACTCGCTGCTTCGGTAATTCCTTTCTAGAATAATCAAATGGTTCAAATAAGTATTCATCAAAATCAATAGAGCAACTGGACTGATAGAAAACAACAACACCGTACTCTCTATCATTAGAAAATATTTCTTGAACTTCAATATTGTTTTCTAAAAAATTATTGTATAAGCGATTATCTACAGTCCTTGGAATTGTTCCGATTTTTCCTCTACAGAAAGAAAATTGTTCTAAATGCGCAGGAATAATTTCTAATTTTTCCCACTTTATTAATCTCTCTATTTCCTCATTATTACTTTGAATGTTTCTTTCTAATTCATGAACTCTGTTTATTTGATGATTCACTTTTTTAAGAACACCCTCAGCAACATTAGCTTTACCAAATTTTTCTAATTCTTCATAAGAGGTTGTTATCGGAGGTTGCTGTAATAACTTAAACGTGTTTTCTTTCGGTAGGTATTCTTGTAATTTCTCTACAGTTGCTTCCAAATGTTGTTGTTTATTCATCAAATAAGTCAAGGCATCATTTCCTTCAATAACCCCATGATTGGAATTAGAAGTATGAGAAATTTGAATAGTTGGAAATACAACCTCATCTTTTTCTAGAGCTTCTGACCAGTTATCCTGAACCTTTAAATCACGGAACTGCACTGACTCTAGTTCTTGAATAGTTTTTAAAACATCATCAAGACTACTCTTAGAAAATAGTAGAGAAATTCTTTTCATCTGACTAATAGCCATATTTTTCTACCACCCTACCAATAATTTTTTCTACAAATTCTCCTCTCCTACTTGATGAAATATACTGAATCTTTGCATCATTTTCCTTGATTGTTTTATTAACCACATCAATGAGGTTCTGTTGTTGCATTTCCAAATTGCTTTCTATTGAAATTAATTCTTCGTGACTTTTTTCATCATAACTTTTTTCTAGTTCTTCCAATTCTTCTTGGGAGACAGCTTTATACGTATAAATCTCATTATCATATGATTTTATAATATCGGTTGCAACATTCTCAATATCTTGCATTGTCGAAAATACAGAGTTAGTCATTGTGACACCTCCTTATCTTTCACACTATTTATTAGAAATTCTATCTAAGAAATTTTTTACAGCTCCTATACGACCAGCTTCATTTCCTAATGTAGCTGCCACAACATTATTAGGCAAAAACCTATTATCCATTGCATTTTTAGCTAAAGAACTTTGAATTTCAGGTAACAAAATATCTTTTTTAGCCAGAATCCCACCTCCTAATATGAGAATTTCTGGATTAAGTAGATAAGAAATAGTTAATAAACCTTTTGTTAGATTTTCTACAAAAATTTCAAAAGTTTCTTTAGCGACTTTATCTCCAGAACTTAAATCAGTAAAGAAAGTACGTCCAGTTTGATTAGTTTTCAAGCTCTTCTTTTGATATAAATGAATCAATGCGGTTGTTGAGGCTTTGCTTTGCCAATCCGAATTACCTACAGGAATATAGCCTACTTCACCAGCAGTATAGTTAAATCCGTTAACAATTTGTCCATTAACAATAATACTGCCTCCTATACCTGTTCCAATAGTAACCATTACTACATTTTTCTTATCTTTGGCTTGTCCCTTCCATAATTCACCTAATGCAGCACAATTAACATCATTTTCAACAAAAGTAGACAACCCAAAACGTTTTTCTATTTCGGAAGTAAAGTTTACTCCGATATACCCTGGTATTGTATAGCCTGCATAGATGATTTCTCCTGTATTAGCATTAACAACTCCAGCAGTGGAAATACCAACACCATCAATTGAATAATTTAAAATATACTCACCAATTAAATCACAGACCTGATTTAATATCTGATTCGTTCCCAAATCATAGTCAATAATTGTTTCAATCTCTTTGAACTGATTTAAACTCGTTCCAAAATCATCGTATAAATCTGCCTTAATTGTTGTTCCGCCAATATCGATCCCTATAATCTTCATTTCATCACTCCCACATTTTTGATCTCATTACTTTTTGATAAAAAATGGGACTGGGCATTATCCCAGTCCCATCTCTATTTCTTTATTCAATGAGTTGTATCACAGAACTTTAGAAATTATATAATGACAAGAATTTACTATTCTGTTTTACAATAGTTAAGCATTTGTGATTTCTGAAAGACTTACTTTTCGATCTTCTTTAACTGATAAAGTACATGCATCAGCGGTAGCGATTGATTCTAAAGCAGCTACACCATTGAGAAGTTTTTCATATTCTTCTGTAATTTCTCCACCTTTAATGATGTCATGTAGATATTCCATTTCTTTATCAATACATGTTTGTAACCATAATGGGCAACGTACTCCTGGTTTACCGTACGCAATTGCTCCATCCATACCACGACCGGTATAGATAGCTGTACGGTCATCATCTTCCTCTTGAGTTTCATGTACTAAGAAGTGTGATTCTCCTTCACCTTTAACACGAAGAGTACCTCCAGTATTGAACAAGTCAAGTTTGATAGCTCCTTCAGTTCCTTGAATCAAGACGTAGTGTTCACCCCAACGGAAAGCATTACCATATTCCAAAACAGCATAACGATCATCAGAGTATTCTAGGTTTACAATGAGCATATCATCTTCATCACCAAAGTTTTCACCTTTATGATATACATTGCCTCCTACCATTGTCGCTTTTTCAGGAAGTCCTCCCATGATGAACTGAATGCAATCTAATTCATGAATATGGTGGTACAAATGTCCTCCAGATTGAGAACGAAGTTTCTTCCATGATACAGTTGGTTGTTGTTCTTCCCAACCTGTACGAGCGGCATGGCAATAAAGAACTTTACCGATTTTACCTTGAGTAATCAATTCTTTAGCATGGTGTACACCATTAAAGAAGTTCATGATGTGACCAGCCATAAAGATAACATTATTTTCTTTACATGCGTCAACCATGGCTTTACAATCTTCATAAGACAATGCAATTGGCTTTTCACAAAATACGTGTTTGCCATGTTGAGCAGCTTTCACAACAGGTTCACGGTGAAGGTAGCTAGGTGAAGCTACGATCACACAATCAATATCTTCACGTGCTACAAGTTCATCTAAACTTGCACAAACATCTGATCCCAACTCTTGAGCAACTTCTTCTCCATGATTTGGGTCAAATACCGCAACCACTTTTGCATCTTCAATTTTGTTCATTGAGCGAGCCAAATCAGCTCCAAAATATCCAGCTCCAACAATACCGTAATTTACCATAATTTTTATCCTCTTTCTATATATTTTTAAATTTCAGCTTTAATTCTTTTTCAAATCTTCAATCTTAAATGTTATATATGGTACAACATTTTTCATATGAAGTTCATTACGAGACCATGAATCAAATTTTTCAAACATCAATCCAATTTCATGATTTGGTAACTCTGTCAATGTTGAATATGAGTATCCATAGTTACTATAATCAACATCGTGATGATAACGCCAATCAATTGTATTATCATCATTAATTAGACCAATCGAAATTTGTCCGTGTTTACGACCATTTGTGGAGTTTGGAGTACTTAAAATGACAGCCTTTTTACCATCAATCAATTGACTATAATTGATGATTGATAATTGTGTTCCATAACTTGGATTTGAAACAAAATTCAAATATTCCGGAGCACTCCAAGTAGTACCTGCGTCTTTACTTGTTAAATATGCAATTTTACCATTATTTGTACGCATGTATGCTTGAATTACTCCTGGACTCAATTCTACAAATTGTGCTTCTGCTGACCAACTAGAAGGAAGTGGCACAACTTTAACTTTCCAAGACGCTCCATTATCATCACTATAAATGAATGCAGACTCTTTACCAGTGTAAGACGGAATAAGAATACGTCCAGTTGAGCTTTCAATGATTCCACGTCCAGGACCCAAATAAGGCGCATTCCGATTAAGTCCCATTATAGGAGGTAATAAAGTTGGTGCAGACCAAGATTCGCCATGATCATTACTAGAAATATATGCAATATAGTTCGTTGGCACTACTTTGAATAATGCATCTTTGTAGAAGATATTCATATGGACTTTAGTCCCATTACGATATTCAGTCTTTTTATTATTTTCAAATGAAACCGAATATTGCTCTACCGTCAAATAATTACCATTTTGTTTAATACCGAATTTTTTATCTACTGAAAATTCAGTTGGTCTGTTGGTACGATCGTCGTATACAGTACCATTCTCACGAATAGTATAATTATAATCAGTATCACCTTGTTTCTTTAATTTAAGGTAATAATTACCATCAATTTGTTTATAACCTGAATCTTTTCTAGTAGCTTCTCTAAAACTTACTCCAGCAGGCATAACATCAGCAAACATGAGTACTTGTTTGTTATTTTTTTCAACAATAACAGAGTCAATATAGGTTGCACCACCGCTGATTTGTAAGTCACGTCCACCAACATCACGAGGCCATTCTAATGGTACTGGCGCAAAATCATCGAATGCCAATGTTAATTTTGGTTTAGTCCATGTCTTACCATTATCATCACTATAACTTGTAGCAATATTAATTTTATTCAAGAAATCATGAGTTCCACCGTAACGAGCGTCAATGCTTGAAAAAACCCGACCATTGCTAAAAGTATACAGAACTGGAATACGGAAATAGTTAGAACCTGTTGTATCATTAGCCGTATAAATTAAATGTCCAGTAACAGCGTTTGTTGTCATCTTTTTAACAGTTTCTTCATCCAATGCACTATTAAAGAATTTGATATTTTCTAGTGTCCCGTTAAAACCAAACGCCGTTTTTCCTGCACGTTTCACTCCCCCAAGCATATAGTAATCAATACCTTTAATATCCTTGATGTTTAGGAAGTTATCCACTTTCTTTTCTACTACTTTTGTACCATTAGCATATAAAGAATATGTTTTTTTGACTGAATCTGCTACTACTGCAACAGTGTTAGTCACAGCCTCTTGTTTGTACTTACCCCAAACTGAAGCAGGTCTGGATACTAGGTGATTTTTATTGGAAGAAGTATCACGCGCTTCCATTCCCAATTCACCATTGTCTCTAAGGAACACATCTACATAACTATTTTGTTGACCGGGTTTAGAATTAGATATTCCAAACAGAGCTTGTAAACCTTTCTCACTAGACTGATTGTACTTAATCACTACAGTAAAGTCACCGCTAGTAAATTTATCCTTTAACTCATTAGTAACATTTTCTCCGCCCCCTGTTAAAGTAACATTATTTTTTTCTAAGACAGGAGTTTCTTCCGCTGTAGAAGATCGATCCTTAACAGTAGTTTCGACTGTTCGAGGTTGTACAGTAACTTCCGAAGAATTATCCGATTTAGGTTGTACTCCCGAAATCGCATCCTCTGTAGAAGATTGATCCTTAACAGTAGTTTCAACTGTTCGAGGTTGTCCAGTAACTTCCGAAGAATTATCCGATTTAGGTTGTACTCCCAAAATCGCATCCTCTGTAGAAGATTGATCCTTAACAGTAGTTTCAACTGTTCGAGGTTGTCCAGTAACTTCCGAAGAGTTACCCGATTTATGTTGTACTTCCGAAATCGAAGTCGTTGGTGCAACAGGTTGCACCAACTCTGGTGTTGATACTTCAGAAGTTTCAGTCTCCTGAGCTGCAACTGAGTTAGCAACAAATGCTGATAATACCACTACAGTACCTAAGGTTACATATTGTTTAATATTTTTTTTCATTTTATTTTTCCTCGTTTAAAACTTTGATAACAAGTTTTTTAACAGTTTCATCATTGCAATGAATCTTTGGTTGGTGAAGATCTTCTTCAAAAGTCACCAACATATTCCCTGGGAGCAATTCAACAATTTGATAGTCTTTGCTATCGTAAAAAGCAATATCCTTCTCTTCGCTAAAAGGTACACGTGACTGAGCACGAACTGGGGAAGTTACTGCCATTTTTTCTGTATTTTCAACAACAATATGAATATCTAAATATTTCTTATGAGTTTCAAAAATATCTCCTGGAACTCCATCAGCTAGATAAGTCATACAATTTGCAAAAACATTTTCCCCGTCAATATCAATTTTTCCATCAACTAAATCTGTCAAATTTGTATTTTCTAAAAAATCACAGACTTTTGAAAAATGTTTATTGACAGAAGCATATCGTCTAAAATCAGATTGTTCAGAAATAATCATATTATTTTCTCTTTTCTATTAGTGACTAGTGACGAACTTCCCAACTTGAATCCGCTTTAATTTCTGAAATATCATGAATCGTTGTATATTTAGGTGCAGATACTTTATTTTCAGTAAGAACAGATACAATATAACCTGAAACTACTGATACAGAAATTGAAATCAATGAATATGCCCAGTAGCTAACAGCTGTTGGAGGAAGGAAGTATTTAATAAATACCATAACGATGGTTGATACAATCAGCGCTGCATAAGCACCTTGTTTATTTGCTTTTTTAGAAACAAAACCAAGAATGAATACACCACCTAGTAGACCAAGTACAAGTCCCATGAAACTATTGAACCATTCGTATGCAGATTTAATATCTGAATGAGCCATGATAATGGAAACAACAATTGAGAATAAACCTACTGCTAGAGATACGAATTGTGCAATTTTCGTACGACGATCGTCTGACATATTTTTAGAAATGACATCTTGAATATCCAATGTCCATGAAGTTGCAACAGAGTTCAAACCTGTTGAAATAGTTGATTGAGCTGCTGCATAAATCGCTGCCAAGATCAAACCTGTGACACCTACTGGTAACTGGTATGCAATAAAGTACATAAAGATTTGGTCTTGAGGGATATTGCTAGCTGCACTGCCTGCATTTTGTACTTGATAGAATACGTACAAGCCTGTACCGATCAAGTAAAAGACTGTTGCAGTAGCAAGTGACAAGACACCATTTGTGAACAACATTTTATTAAGTTTCTTAATATTTTGTGTTGTAGTAAAACGTTGAACCAAATCTTGAGATGAAGCATAGGAAGATAAGATTGTAAAGCCTGAACCCATCACAATTAAGAAGATGGAGTTTGAAAGCAAGTTAGGATCGAAAAGTTTTTCATTTGCAGCAAGGAATTTCCCGTTTGCTAATGTTTCTGCTACTGCACCAAAGCCACCTTTAATATTAGCCATCAGTACAAATAAAGCTACAACGACACCACTAATCAGAACCACACCTTGAATAAAGTCTGTCCATAATACGGATTTTAGACCACCAGTATAAGAATAAACAATTGCAATTGCCCCCATCAAAATAATCAAAATATTGATGTCAATTCCTGTTAATACTGATAAACCAGCTGATGGGAGGTACATAATGATAGACATACGTCCCAATTGATAAATAATAAACAAGAGTGCTGAAATAATACGAAGTGCTTTAGAATTAAAACGTTTATCCAAGTAATCATATGCCGTATCGATGTCTATCCGTGCAAAGATAGGTAAGATAAAACGAATTGTCAGTGGAATAGCTACAACCATCCCTAATTGAGCAAACCATAAAATCCAGCTACCTGCATAAGAGTTACCAGCGAGTCCCAAGAAGGAAATCGGACTGAGCATTGTGGCAAAAATGGATACCGAAGTAACATACCAAGGAACCGAACCATCTCCTTTAAAGAACTCTTTTCCTTTCATCTCTTTTTTAGAGAAATAGATACCCGCAACCAACACCGCAAGTAAATAAACAATCAAGATAATTAAGTCAATTATTGTAAATCCTGTTGTGCTCATAACATATCTCCATATTGATTTTATTTATTATAAAAATTCTTTTCGTGCTTGTTGAATAAGTACTGCTGCTTGTTTTGCAACTTCCAAGTCACCTTCTGCCAATGCTTCTAAGGGTTGACGAACAGAACCTAAATCAAGTTTTTCATTTAGACGCAAAACCTCTTTTGCTACAGCATACATATTTGCCTTACCTGATACCATCTTATAGATAACTTCATTGATAGCATATTGAAGTTTTTTAGCAGTATCTAAATCTCGTTCTTGAATCAAACTTTCCAATTTCAAGAACAAATCTGGCATAACGCCATAAGTACCACCAATACCAGCTTCTGCTCCCATCAAACGACCACCAAGATATTGTTCATCTGGACCATTGAATACAATGTAATCTTCTCCACCTGCAGCTACAAACATTTGAATATCTTGTACAGGCATAGAAGAATTTTTAACTCCAATCACACGAGGATTTTGACGCATTGTTGCATACAAACTACCAGTCAACGCAACCCCTGCCAATTGTGGAATATTATAAATGATAAAATCTGTATTTGGCGCAGCTTCACTCATTGCATTCCAATATGCTGCGATTGAATATTCTGGCAATTTGAAGTAAATAGGTGGGATAGCAGCAATAGCATCGACTCCAACACTTTCTGAATGTTTTGCCAATTCAATACTATCTTTCGTGTTATTACATGCAACATGGTTGATAACTGTTAATTTACCTTTAGCAACTTCCATAACAGCTTCAATAATTTGTTTACGATCTTCTACACTTTGGTAAATACATTCACCTGAAGAACCATTTACATAGATACCTTTTACACCTTTGTCAATGAAATATTGCACCAGAGATTTTACACGTTCTTGGCTAATTTCACCATTTTCATCATAGCAAGCATAAAATGCAGGAATAACGCCTTTGTATTTAGTTAAATCTTTCATCAGATTTCTCCTTTATATTGTTTTTTATTTGATGACATTAATAAATCGCTGAGCAATTTCTTTTGGACGTGTAATCGCTCCACCAATGACAACACTGGTAACACCTAAACTATAAGCTTTTTTTAATTGTTCTGGATAATGAATTTTTCCTTCGGCAATTACCGGAATATTAAAATCAGCCAATTTTTTCATTAGTTCAAAATCAGGCTCATCTGATTGTACACTTGTACTTGTGTAGCCTGATAATGTTGTACCAACAAAATCAACGCCTGATTTAAATGCATAGAGACCTTCATCAAAATTACTTACATCCGCCATCAACAATTGATTAGGATATTTTTCTTTTATTTTTTTGATAAATTCACTGACAACTAAGCCATCATATCTTGGTCTTAAAGTTGCATCAAATGCAATGACTGTTGTTCCGCATTCTACAAGTTCATCTACCTCTTTCATCGTAGCAGTAATATATGGTTCTTGAGGTGGATAATCTCTTTTGATAATTCCAATTATTGGTAAATCTACTACTTTCTGAATTGCTTTAATATCACGCACAGAATTTGCGCGAATGCCCACTGCTCCTGCCTCTAAAGCTGCTTTAGCCATAAAAGGCATCAAGCTAAATTCTTCATTATAAAGGGGTTCACCGGGTAAAGCTTGACAAGAAACAATGACTCCACCATGGACTTGACTTATAAATTTCTCTTTAGTCCAAATTTGGCTCATTTTATTATTCCTCCTTATGGATAATAGTTTGATTGTAATAATATTGTCTCTCTGGACTTTCCAGATAATGAGAGAATAAGCAGTCTGTAATTAAAAGTATTGGAAACTGAGGTGATATGCGATTGCCATACGAGAGATGATTGGTCGAAGCTAATAACAATAGTTCATCAAAGAAACAATCTTCTTCGTCAAATTTTCTTGTAGTCATTAAAACTGTTTTAGCGCCTTTATCCGCAGCTTTTTGAAGACCTTCTAGTACAATATCAGTTTGACCTGAAACGGATGCTCCAATGACAAGGCAATTTTCATTAAGTAATAAGCTACTCCACAAAATCATATCCTCGTCTGATAATACTTCACCAATGACTCCGAGACGCATAAATCTCATCTTCATTTCTTCTAAAGCAAGAACAGAACTTCCTTTACCATAAAGATATACACGCTCAGCAGTTTCTATCATCTCAGCAATACGCTCAAGTTGAACTTCATCAAGAACCGTGTAAGTTTTTCTCAACATTTCTTCATAGTCGGATAAAACTTTTTCTGTAGCCTCTGTATACAATGCTAACTTTTCTTTCTCACGAATCATCTCTTGGTATTTGAAAATGAATTGTCTAAAACCTTTAAAACCACATTTTTTCGCAAATCGAGTCAATGTTGCTTTGGATACATTAAGGCATTCGCACAATGCCTCACATGAATAATTATCCAGAGATTGCTGTTTTAAGAAGAATTTAGCAACGTCTTTTTCAGCATATGCCATATTTGGTAAGTTAGCTTCTATCATTGGAATTAGTTCTTTTTGTAGTAACATATGAGCTCCTTTGTTAAAGTAAACGTTTACATTCTTTATTTTAACACTTATTTTTTTTTTTTTTCAATATTTTTCATGATTTAGAAACTAGTTTCCAATTTCTTTCATTTCATAACAGAACAACAAATATAGAAATATAACAATTTTTTATTCTTTTAATTTGTATTTTATGCTTTGTAAGAACATTTGTCGACGTCAATATGCTCATATATACCTGTTTTATTAATTTATATTTTTATTTTATTATTTCTTTCGGAATTTCTATACAACATTTTATTTCTAAAAAAATAGAAAAAATGTTCCTAGTTTCTTTATTTTATGCTGTTAATACATTTTTGTTTCCGAATTAAAAATAATCCTATAAAAACTACTGATTTATGAGATAAATCAGGTCACCTATTTTAAAAAAACAGCAAACTATAA
Organism: Streptococcus sp. 27098_8_103; assembly: GCF_041432345.1. GTDB lineage: Bacteria > Bacillota > Bacilli > Lactobacillales > Streptococcaceae > Streptococcus > Streptococcus mitis_BV. Next base: position 17,609 of record NZ_JAPVZK010000009.1, on the reverse strand, counting down.
ACTAGTAGGTTCCACACCAAATGTAAACCCATACTTCCCCATAAGTCAGATTTATAGCGCACCATCCCTAAAAACATCCCAAGTGAAACATATAAACACCAAGCTAGAATGGTTCCTGGATGATGTACTAAGGAAAATAAAACACTTGTCAAAGCAACTCGAATATCTAATTTTCTAACCAAGTTCCATAAAATTTCTCGATACATAAATTCTTCAACCATACTCGCATTGATTAAGAACAATAAAAATGAAAACCAAGGAACCTGATGTTGTAGGACAATTAAGTTTGCTTGATTCGCGCTTCCTTGCGCATGGATTAAGCTAAAACATAGACTTATAATCAGTAGGCTAACGAATCCAATACCAAGCCATTTAATCCTAGTTTCCATATTGACCTTGGCCACTTGTTTTCGTTGACCATACATCCATAAAAAAGAAATGAGCGACGCACCATAGAGAATCTGTAGTATAGTTAACTCACCGATACAAAAAAATTTCAGTAAGTATAGAGATACCAATAGGACATTTACTTGTTGGAATATATAAACTGGAATTATTCTTTTCATAGTTACCTCCGAAATAAATCTTCATAATCTAAATCTAATACCTGCACAATCCTTTCTACCCATGGACTTTGAGGCATTCGTTGTTCCATCTTGTAGTGACGAATCTTTTGATACAAACGATTCAATTCACTTGGATAGTGAAACTCTCCCGCAAACATTTTTCTGGTTAACTCAATCCAGCTGATATTTCTTTCAGCTAAAATAATGGACAAGTTCTCCCAAAATCGTTCAGCCATATTGCTTCTCCTTTAGTTAGATAAATAATGTGTTTGTGCCATATAAATCAATTGTTTCGTATCTCTTGGCAATAAAGCTCTAGCCTCTTCCAAATTCAGATTCGGATAAACCCGCTTATTTGAAACCGCAAGAGGAAGTCTGATGGTTAGTTCAGGATTTTTTAAAATCATCTCAACGAAATCCGTTAATCTTAGATTGTCACGGTTCTTAAATCGTAATAAATTAGGAGATAAAAACTCAAAACAATCTGAAGAATAGCTCATCATTTCAATTAATTTGTCCTTTGTCATTTCAGAAATAGAATGAGGAGTGACCTCTATGCCATACTTTTGAAAGAAATCCAAAAGAAGTTGATTTCTTTGGCTATTTTTACTTAGATAGAGATCAATCATGAGAGACCTCCCAAAGATTCGGTTCCATTTGATATTCTGAGACGATTAAGGAATCTAATAAATTTGCGAAGTTAATCGGTTGCTTGTCTTCATCATAAGCTTTTACAGTTACTTGGGTTGTAAGTATTCCCTCTTTTCCCTCGGCTCGATAGCCTTGTCCATATAAAACAAAAACAAGATTTTGATGATCATCTACAAAGGCATCAGCTCCATTCTTTATATCCTGACTTTCAAGGAATTCCATAACGTTTTGAAGGTAGGATTCGTAAAATAGGGGGTAGTTGTGTTTTTTATGGTAATCATCTAAAAATTTTACTTCAAACTCACATGGATAATTGGGCATCAAAAATATTTGTTCATCCAATTGCATCATTTCTGCATCATGTAATTCTGTTTCTAATTCATCACAATCTAGTATTGACTCTTTATTTAAAGCTTTCATCTTTTTCCTCTATTTCTTTTAATTTCTTTGCGATTGCGGCAATCACAGGAACGGTTACACTATTACCAGCTTGTTTATAGAGCTGACTATTACTAGAGACTTTTCTAGCAGCTTCAAAAGCCCAATCAGGAAAACCCTGCAGGCGAAAACACTCTTTAGGAGTGATTCGTCGTATTCTCAAACGGTAAAATTGTCCATCTATTAAGACACCGGCTACATGATAAACTTGCTTATCTTCTCCTTCATAGCTAGCCACTACTACTCCCATTTGCCCACTAGTTGTTAACGTATTCGCTATACCTTTTCCAACTCTACCACGACGATACTGAGAACTTGGTCTTTCTAAATTGATTGAATCCCCAATCTCTGCTTGAGCATATCCTTTTTTCGTTGCTTCCCGGACTTTTAAAAATTGGATTGGTTCTGGAATCAGTATTTTGGGAATTTTATCTCCACCTTGCATCGTAGTCAGTGTTGGAGATAAGCCCTCACTTCCATAGACGCGACCAGTTTCCTTAAAGCTAGTTGGTAAATCTCCAACAACGACAATACCATGGCGATCCTGAGTATTTAAAGTAAACATTGGCTCTTGATTATCCTTGAAACGTCTACCATTTTGTCTCTTTTCTAATCTGTCTGGTGTCATACAAGGAATCGCAACTTTAAATCCTTCTCCTTTTCCACTAACTAAGGTTGGCGCAAGACCTTCTGAATAATAGACTTTACCACTCATTCCACTTCTTGATGGATTCAAATTCCCTAATATTTTTAAAGTCTCAGAGTTAGTTGCTTGACCTTCTCGTCTGAAAGGAAATAAGAGTCGGGTACCTCTCTTTCTAGAATGTCCGATAATAAACACCCTCTCTCTGTTTTGGGGAACGCCAAAATCCTTACTGTTAAGCACCTGCCACTCAACATCAAACCCCAATTCATCAAGCGTGGTAAGGATTGTGGTGAACGTCCGTCCCTTATCGTGATTGAGTAGGCCTTTAACATTTTCAAGAAAAAGAAAACGTGGTTGGATTTGTTTGGTCGCTCGAGCAATTTCAAAGAACAAAGTTCCTCTAGTATCTTCAAATCCCAATCGTCTTCCTGCGATTGAAAATGCTTGACAAGGGAATCCCCCACAGATGACATCGACTTTCCCTCTAAGTTTTTTAAATTCGTCATCTGAAACATCTCGTATGTCATGAAATTCTATTTCTCCTTCCGTTTGAAATATAGACTTATAAGATTTCCTAGCAAATTTATCAATCTCACAAAATCCAATACACTCGTGTCCAACACTTTCCATTCCTAGTCGAAAACCACCGATACCTGAAAATAAATCAATAAATCTCATTTCTTGATTACCCCTTTCTGATCGACTATCAATGTCCAAAGTATCACACCACTTGAAATGACAATGAGCATAACTAATATCCACTCGATTGGCGACATTTTAACCACCTCCTTTTCTAACACGGTTATTCCAAACGGAATATAGGCCATTAAACACAAATTCAGCAAGTACTTCCGCTCGTCTAACAAAGCGAACATTGTCAAGAGCATACTGATAGATTCTCTCAAAGTCAGTCATAGCAATTTCACTGGCTGTTTCAGAAAAACCCTCTCGTCTAAATTGATCTTGTACCAATCCCCAAATATAATCTCGATCATATTTTGTGACCTTTTCTACTTTTCTTCTCAAAATATGTTGAGAATTCCTTTCTTCCTCTTCCTCAATAAATAAAGAATCAGTCTCACTATATTTAGTCTCACTAACTTCAGTCTCACTAGGGGTTGAATAAGAGACGGGGGCCGTTTCATTTTCATCCTGCCCTAGTCTTTTTTTAACACTAGGCCTGTTCGAACTAGCTACTGGGGTAGAAGATAATTCCCCTAAATAAATCTTATTAGCTAGTCTTCCTTTCTCACTTGAAGACTGTTGGACTTCATCAATTAAGTCATATTCTTTAAGAATTTTTTTGATGGACAGTAATTTTGACTTCGAACAACCTAACAGTCTCATCAGTTTAGAATTAGAAAATACTAAATAGACTGCCCCTTCTTCATCTATCCAACCACGACTGAGAGATAATTCTAAACGATCTTTTAAAATAGAATAAGCCACCTTTACTTCTAGTTTCATATCCATATATTTCTCATCCTCAAAAAGAATTTTAGGTAATTTATAATACCGTTCTGAAGTTTGGTATTGATTTGCGGTAATTCGTTTCATAGCGCTCCTCCAAGTTCTTTGAGTGTTAAATCTCCACTTGATTCCAAGTGAACCAAGCCACTTTTTTCCAATTCAGCCATAATAGATATGGCCTCAACAATATCTATTCCCATTTCACGTACTAAAAATGAAATGACAATATAGCGTGATGATTGTAATTCTTTTGTCATTTTCCCTCCTGAAAATAAAAAAAGGAGAACAATATACAATTGTTCTCTCTTTAGATAAATATTTATTGTTGTATTCATTTTTCCGATGCGCAAACGACATCAACAAATACATATACATCTATGTGCCTTTTTAGGACTTTTTTGACGTCAAAATTGCCTTTATCTACAAAGACAAAATGCTTGTAAAATAGCTTAAAATCAAGGATTTTCACCCTTTTTTTCGTTGTAGCAACACTACACACTCCACGTGATGCGTCTGAGGAAAAAGATCCACTGGCTGGACTTTCTTCAACTCATAGCCCAATTCTCGGTAGAGTTTGATATCACGCGCCATAGTAGCGACATTACATGAGATATAGGCAATACGATTTGTTCCTGTTTGGCTACTTGCTTTGATAAAGCTCTCAGTGAGTCCTTTTCTTGGTGGGTCCACTAGGATAAGGCTTGGTTGAATTCCATCTTTAAGCCAATTCTTCATGGCATTTTCGGCTGTATCACAGACATAGTGGGCGTTTGAAATATTGTTCAGTTGAGCATTCTTCTTACTATTCTCAACCGCTTCTGGAATTACTTCAACACCATAGACTTCTTTGACATGTTTCGCAACAGAGAGGCCAATCGTCCCGATACCAGAATAGGCATCAATGACCACATCATCTTCTTTTAATTCAGCAAAGTCAATGGCTGTCTGATAGAGTTTCTCAGCCATTTCAGTATTGACTTGGTAAAAAGCGGGTCCAGCGATTTGGTAGTCATTTCCCAACATCTGATCAGTGATAAAGTCTTGTCCATAAAGGGTGCGCCATTCCTTACCAAAAATAGCATTAGTGTTCTGGTCATTGATATTTTGCATAACAGACACAATCTCCGGGAACTGCTTGATTAGTTGTTCAATCAATTGTTCCACACGGAAAACTTTAGGTCGAGTTGTTACCAAAATAACCATGATTTGTCCTGAGTAATGCCCACGACGTACCACAAGGTTTCGAATCAAGCCAGATTGTTCCTTTTCATCATAAGGTTTCAAATCATAACGGCGGAGCAAGTCACGTAGACCTACTACTACCTCATCAATCACAGGATCTTGGATAAAGAAATCTTCCAGTGGCATGAGATCGTGGGAATTCTTACGGAAAAATCCAGTTTCTAAGATACCATTCATTCGACGAACAGGCACCTGTGCCTTGTTGCGGTACTTGATTGGATTTTCCATACCAAGTGTTTCAGCAACCTCTACATCAGCAATTCCAGCAATCTTGTATAGACTGTCCTTGACTTGCTTAGTTTTAAACTTGAGCTGTTCTGGATAAGCAAGATGACCTAAATCAGCGATTCCTGAACGCAGGTAAGCCAAATCTAGATCTTGATTACGATGTGGTGACTGGATAAGGTATTCTTCAACTTTCCCAAAACCAATCTTTTTATTGACCTTGAGGATACGCATAAGGATTTTTTCACTCGGTAAAGCATTTTCGACAAAAAAGACCAAACCATCTACCTTGGCAACTCCTGCGCCTTCATGGGTCAAATCAACAATTTCAACTTCTACAATATCATTTTTCTTTAACATTCTCTTCTCTTTCTATTGGCCGACAAAAAAGACGGCAACGTTACGGTTACCATCTATTATACCATGAAATTTCTTAAGAACCAAAACTCTTGAAGAAGTTGACAATGGCTTGCCAGAAGGAGCTTAAGAAGTTACCGCCATCCTCTAGCGCTTTATCAGCATCAAAGTTAAGGTTGATATTTTTAAAACTGTCGCCAGCTTGTGAAACAATACTTTGTTTAAGGTCATTCAGGGTTTTAGTGAAGTCTGCATTTCTGAGGATATCACTCTTTGAGAGATTCAAAGCAAAATTGATGATAATATTGATCTGGTTTCCTGTTATAACCTGATCAAGTTTGTAATTTTTTAAGGTATCTTCAACGATTTTGCGGACATCTTCCTCCGTCAGATTTCCCTTACTTTCTTTAGCTTTGGCGAGTCCTGACTTGATATCGGCTAGGGCAACGTTTAATTTATTAGCATCATAGCCTGACTTGTCCTTGTTTTCAGCATTGATATCAGACAAAGCCTTCAACTCTTCTTGAGCCAACTCTTTGTTGGCTTGTGGCACCTTGGCTCCATTAGCTTCCAGCGAATAGTAAATCCCGGCTAAGGCACTCTCACCTGTAACTGGAATAGGTGCTGCTACAGTGATTTTGGCGTGTTCCACACCCAAAGTTACGGCTGCATTTCGGTACATATCCTGAGTCACCTTAGTAATGTTTTCTGGTGTTTCAATCTTGACCTCAAGTGGTGATTTGTCACCTAGTTTTTGAATCTTGGCTGATGAATACAATTGTAAGCTAGAGTCATTGGCCACATTCATAATCTTAGAATAGACATCAGGTGTCATGGTCTTGAGTTCTTTGGTGTCTGTTGAGGCATTGTAGCCTAGTTTTTTAAGGGTTTGATTTTTTTGATCTTCAGACAATGATGAACCTAGGACATATTCAGGTTGGACATAGGTTTCATCGATGACTTTTTGAACATCTGTTGCTGCATGGACACTATTCATAGCTGTTACTGCCCACAAGACCGCAGCACTAGTCAGAAAGAGTTTCTTTCTCATAGGGAATTTCCTCCTTTACCTTTCTAGAGTAATATATCTATCTTAAAGAAAACTTATAACAAAAACACCTGGGCTAGCCAGATGTCGAAAAGAGAGTGAAACATTTGATGATGTAAAGGTTGAGTTGCACCTGTCTAGAATAGTAATAGTTTCCTCCATTTACATAGAGTTCGGCACCGTGAAAAATGGAAATAGGGTGAATATAACTATAAGTCTTTCCAGTGGTATTGCCAAGCAAGGGGGCAACAGTCTCACGGGAGTACTGTTTGGCCAGAGCCAGGGTATTTTCCTTGCCATTTTGTGCGATAAAATCGATATAGGCAGGTCCAAAATTATAGGCTTGAACAGCTGTCCAGACATCAACACCCTTCTTCTGCGCCAGATAGAGATTATCTGTCAGAGTTTGAACACCTTGCCGAATGCTAGAGGCATTATCATTGATGGTATTGGTAGCGCCACTAGCAGACTCACTAGACTGCATAACATCGCCTTCTTTTCCTTTTGTTTCGGTATAAATCATAGCGAGCACAAGCTCTTCGTTTGCTGGGGTGTCTTTTTCACTCAAGATTTCTCGCACCATGGGTTGATAGGTCATGACTTGCTTGACATCTTGATGAACACGGTAAGCTTTATAACCAGCAAAAAGGAAGACTGCTAGTACAAGCACTCTTCGAATTCGTTTAAACATTATTTACTTTGGATATCCTCGATATTTTTGATTAAGATAGAGTAAGTTCCATTGTCATTTTGGATAAACTCAACAGACTCGGCGTCTTGATAGACGTTATTGGGAACGATGAGCTCAATTCCATTTGACAAGGAGAGTTTTTGGTTTTCAAATTTCTTTAATTGGCGACTGGCATCAATTTCATCAAATTGAACTGGTTCTGGTACGGCTTCTTTGACTTGGTCAATAAAGCTCAAACGAGCAGTCAGATTGTTATCAAAAAGGTCGTTGGCCAATTTCTCAGGCGATAATTCATTGCTTTCTTCCAGATTGTTAAAAATAGCTGATTTGACCTTGGATTGAAATTGAAAGTCATCTGTGTTAAAGGTTTCAGCAATTCTCTGGGCCGTTTTTTCCAGCTCCTTGATGGATTTCTTGGGTGAAATCTTAGGGGCGACAGCAAGAAGATTATCTGAAAAATAATTCAAAAAAGTCCCGTTGTACTTGATTCGCTTTTCAATCAGATGGTATTTGCGGCTTTGAAGATTGACCACCAAGGCCTCGTCAGCACCCGTTCCAAATCCAGGCAGGTTATTCTGAGTCAGCTTGATTGGATTATCAACTTCTCTACCGAGGTGGGTCAAGGTCTCCCGCAGAGCAATTCGCAAGAAAGCGAAATGTTCTATACCTTCTTTAGAAAACTGAACAAAAATCAAGTCATTGGTCTTGAGGTTTTCAGAAATACTGAACTCTTCTTTCCAGAGATTAGCCAGTGTTACTGATGTCTCCAACAAATCGTCTGTAATATGATTGAAGAAGGGATTTTCTTCCTCGAAAATCCCAGTCTTAGCTTCATCTGAATACACACGTTCAATTTTTTTCCGCAGGTATTCTTCGATTTTTGGAGTAATATTGAGAAGCTTATCCGCTAGGAACAGCTCGGTATCATCCGGGCTAAACTGATGGATAATGGCTTTCTTAATATAAATATCCATAAAAGTTTTAGTCCTCGTATAATGGGAAGGCATCTGTCAATCCTTTGACTGCACTTCTCACTTCTTCTAAGACAGCCTCATTTTCTGCATTCTTAAGGGCTTTAATGATGAGTTCAGCCACTTTGCGACTTTCTTCTTCACCAAATCCACGTGCAGTAATGGCTGCAGATCCGATACGAATCCCACTTGTCTTGAATGGTGACAAGGTTTCGTAAGGGATTGAGTTTTTATTTAGGGTAATATTGACTTCATCCAGCAAGTTTTGAGCAACTTTTCCGTTTTCTACAACCTTAGTCACATCCACTAGGAAGAGGTGGTTTTCAGTTCCGCCAGAAATGATACGGAAATCAGGGTCTTGCAAGAAGACATCTGCCATAGTCTTGCTGTTCTTGATAACATTGGCAGCATATTCCTTGAAGGCTGGATCTAAGACTTCTTTGAAAGCAACAGACTTCGCAGCAACAACATGCTCCAAAGGACCGCCCTGAATACCAGGGAAAATTGCTGAATTGATTTTCTTAGCAAGTTCTTCGTCATTGGTCAAAATCAAACCACCACGAGGTCCACGAAGGGTTTTGTGGGTCGTTGTTGTGGTGATATGAGCGTATGGTACTGGACTTGGGTGAAGACCAGCAGCAACCAAACCAGCGATATGGGCCATGTCTACCATGAGCTTCGCACCCACAGCATCCGCAATTTCACGGAATTTTGAAAAGTCGATAATTTGAGAATAGGCTGAAGCACCTGCTACAATCAGTTTTGGTTTGACTTCTTGGGCTTGTTTCAAGATAGCATCAAAGTCCAAGAGTTCTGTTTCAGGGTCCACACTATAAGACACAAAGTTATAAGTTTGACCTGAGAAGCTGACAGGAGCCCCGTGAGTCAAGTGTCCACCTGCTGCCAAATCCATCCCCATAACGGTATCACCTGGCTCAATCAAGGCCATGTAAGCCGCACAGTTGGCTTGGCTTCCTGAGTGAGGTTGGACGTTGGCGAATTTAGCACCGAAAATTTCTTTTGCGCGTTCAATGGCTAGAGATTCCACCACGTCTACTACATCTGTTCCACCATAATAACGGCGACCTGGGTAGCCTTCGGCGTATTTATTCGTCAAGATAGACCCTTGAGCTGCCATAACAGCCTTGGAAACTACGTTTTCCGAAGCAATCAACTCAATGTTGTTTTGTTGGCGTTCTTCTTCTTTGGCAATAGCATTCCAGAGATCAGCATCATATGCTTTAAAATCGTCTTTGTCAAAAATCATAGGTCTTCTCCTTTATAGTGTGACTGGTCCTTTAGTTTGTTTTACAATAAGAAAATAAACTAAAAGATGCGAATAAACCGTTTCTGCACTTTATCACAAGTATAACCAACTTTTTCATAAAATGCATGAGCAGCCAGACGATGATCGGCAGAGTTTAAGCGGATAAACCCATAGCCGCGTCTTTTTGCTTCTTGCTCCAACCCTTGCAATAAGCTTTTACCAATACCTTGCCCTTGCGCTTGAGGTGAAACTGCTAAGGCTAAAATATTAAATCCTGCTTTAGAATAAAGTGATTCATAGACCTCAGCGTGGACATATCCAAGCAAGGCATGACTGTCTTCATCCTCATAGCCAAGTAGGAAATGATGTGAATCCTGAGATAATATAGTTAGTTGACTAGCTGTGTCCTCTGGACTAAAAGAATAGCCCAAAGCCTCTTGGTTGATGTTACAAATAGCTTTCACATCTGTTTCTCTTAAATTTCTTAGCATTTTAAGCCTCCTCAAAAGAAATCTCTGGCAACCGAGCAAGAATATCTTCTAGCTTAATGGCCCCTTGGCGTAAGATTTTCACCTTGTCTCCAGACAAATCCAAAATAGTTGAATCCTGTCCAGTTAGAAAAGCATCGTCTTCCAGACCCAAAACCTCTTGGTCAAAATCCTCTAGAATTTGCTTAAATGTCACTCCACTTGCCTGACCTGAAATATTGGCAGACGGTCCAATCAAGGGCCCCGTCTCTCGAATCAAATCAAGGGTAATGGGATGACTCGGCATCCGAAATCCAACAGTTGCAAGGCCAGAATTGACCCAATAGGGAACTCGGTCATTGGCTTCAAGGATAATGGTCAAGGGACCTGGTAAAAAGGTCTCTACAAGTTTTTGTAGATAAGTTGGCTGATTCTTTGAAAAGTTCAAGATATCCTCTAAAGAGGCGATATTGAGATTAAGCGCCTTGTCTCTTGGACGACGTTTGAGCTGGTATACATGATTAACTGCTTTTTCGTCTAGAGCTTTGGCAAAGAGACCATAAACTGTCTCGGTAGGTAAAACAACCGCCCCACCCTTTTCCAACTCTTGTCTAATCCTGTCCATCATCAACTACGACCATCCTATCTTGACCAAATTGGTCCTTGAGTGTTCGAACTCGCTGTTCAGGAAGATGTTTCCTAAAAAGTTCAGGAACACTTTGACCTTGCTTGTATCCAATTTCAAGGTAAATCTTACCACCATCTTTGAGATAGTCTTTTGCATCTTCCGCAATTCTACGGTAAATAGCTAGGCCATCCTCGTCTGCAAAGAGAGCTAGATGAGGTTCTGAATGCAAAACATTCAAGCCGACCTCTGACGCATCTTCACGAGAGATATAGGGTGGATTGGAAACAATTATATCATATTTTTCAGAAATTTCTGTAAAACAGTCAGATTTTTTTAAAAATATTTGAAGATTTTGATTTTTAGCATTTTCGCTAGCTAAATCTAAAGCATTTTGGGAAATATCTGCTGCTGTCACCGACCAAGCTGGTCTGTTTTTTGCTAAGGAGAGAGCAATAGCTCCACTACCTGTTCCAATATCCAGAACTGAAAGATTCGTCTCAGGATTTTCACCCAGGATAAGCTCCACCAACTCCTCTGTCTCTGGACGAGGGATTAATACTCGCTCATCAACTTTTAACTGCATTCCATAAAAATCTGCCTGTCCAATGATGTACTGTGCCGGTTTATGAGCTGCTAACTGCTGGTAAATCTCTTCTACAAATAATTCTTCCTCTTTTGTCACTTCCTGCTGGAGGGCAAAGACAAAGTCCGTAAAAGATAGATTTTTCAGGCTACGATAGACAAAAGAGAGGCTTTCTGCTTCCTCTCCTTGTCTTATCAATTCTTCTTCAAAATCTGAAAATAATTGAGCTAATTTCATTATTTGTTTAATTCTTCTAATTTTTGTGTTTGGTCATAAAGAACCAAGGCATCCACAACTTCGTCCAATTTACCAGATAAAATGGTATCTAGTTTTTGGAGAGTTAAGCCGATACGGTGGTCTGTGACACGGTTTTGTGGGAAGTTATAAGTACGAATCCGTTCTGAACGGTCACCAGTACCAATCGTTGACTTACGCTCAGCGTCTTGTTCGTCTTGTGCAATCTGAGCAAAGTGGTCAGCAACACGGGCACGGATGATTTTCATGGCTTTCTCACGGTTCTTCTGCTGGGTACGTTCTTCCTGCATCTCAACCTTGATGTTGGTTGGCAAGTGAACGATACGAACGGCAGTCGCAACCTTATTGACGTTCTGTCCACCAGCACCAGATGCGTGATAGATGTCGACACGAAGGTCTTTTGGATCAATATCGTATTCAACCTCTTCCACTTCAGGCATAACAAGAACTGTCGCTGTCGAAGTATGTACGCGACCTTGGCTTTCTGTCACAGGGACACGTTGCACACGGTGGGCACCTGATTCGTACTTGAGTTTAGAGTAAACAGATTGACCCGAAACCATAGCAACGACTTCTTTGAAACCACCGACACCGTTCATAGAAGCTTCCATAACTTCAAAGCGCCATCCCTGAGCTTCAGCATACTTTTGGTACATGGTTAGCAAATCTCCAGCGAAAAGTGCTGCTTCGTCTCCACCAGCGGCGCCACGGATTTCAAGGATGATATTCTTGTCATCGTTTGGATCTTTAGGAAGGAGCAAGATTTTTAGTTTTTCTTCGTATTCTTCTTTTTCAGCCTTAGCATCTTTTAGTTCTTGCTTGGCCATTTCTTCCAGGTCCGCATCTCCGCCTGATTCCTTAATCATCTCTTCAGCATCAACGATGTTTTGAAGGACTTGCTTATACTCACGGTAGGCTGTTACCGTATCACGAGTAGAAGCCTCTTCTTTGGAAAGTTCCATGAAACGCTTGGTGTCCGAAACCACATCTGGGTCACTGAGCAACTCTCCTAATTCTTCATAACGGTCTTCTACAGCTTGTAGTTGATCATAGATGTTCATTTTTCTTCATTCTCCTTATTGATTTCAGGCGTAAAATAATGTTTACGGCAAACCGAGATATAGGTTTCATTACCACCAATTTGAATCTGCTCACCATCATAAACGGGCAGTCCATCCTGTGTTCGCAAAACCATAGTCGCCTTTTTCTTACAATACTGACAGATGGTCTTGATTTCGTCAATCTTGTCTGCTAAGAGCAAGAGATACTTGGAACCTTCGAACAGTTCATTTCGAAAATCATTTTTCAAACCAAAAGCCATGACGGGTATATCTAACTCATCAACAACACGAGCTAGGTCGTAAACATGGTGACGCTTTAGAAACTGAGCCTCATCAACCAACACACAGTAAGGTTTTTCTGATAGGTCTCGGATATAGCCGAAGATATCAGTTGTTTCCTCAATCGCAATGGCAGGGCGTTTCATACCGATCCGACTCGACACATAGCCAACACCGTCCCGAGTATCCAGAGCCGAGGTCATAATCACAACACCTTTTCCTTGCTCCTCATAGTTATAGGCCACTTTGAGAATCTCAATAGTCTTACCTGAGTTCATGGTCCCATAACGATAATACAACTGTGCCATGTTTCTTGCTTCACGTCCATTTCTAAATTTTTGCTACATTCTAGTATATCATAATTTTCTTAAGCTTTAAACGGCAAAATGTGGTAAAATAGAAGAAATCAAAACTAGTGGAGGAAGCCATTATGCCATTTGTACGCATCGATTTATTTGAAGGACGCACGCTCGAGCAAAAGAAAGCTCTTGCTAAGGAAGTAACGGAAGCCGTTGTCCGTAATACTGGAGCCCCTCAATCAGCTGTACATGTCATCATCAACGACATGCCAGAAGGAACTTACTTCCCACAAGGGGAAATGCGCACCAAATAAGCTAGCTTAAGCAGAATTGCTTAGGCTTTTTCAATCTCCAAGTAGCATCCATTGAAGAAATAGTTCAAATTTGTTACAATTTGAAAGGATACTTGGAAAAATTTCCAAGAAAAGAGCTATTTAATTAAAGGAAACATTATGATTACACGTGAATTTGATACCATCGCTGCCATCTCTACTCCACTAGGTGAAGGGGCTATCGGTATTGTCCGCCTGAGCGGAACAGAAAGTTTTGCAATTGCGCAAAAGATTTTTAAAGGAAAAGACTTGAACAAGGTTGCCAGCCACACTCTCAACTACGGTCACATTATTGATCCTCAGACAGGAAAAGTCATGGACGAGGTTATGGTTGGGGCTATGAAGTCTCCAAAGACCTTCACTCGTGAGGATATTATCGAGATTAACACTCACGGTGGGATTGCAGTCACTAATGAAATATTACAACTAGCGATTCGTGAAGGGGCTCGCATGGCAGAACCTGGTGAATTTACCAAACGTGCCTTTTTAAACGGTCGCGTAGATTTGACACAGGCCGAGGCGGTGATGGATATCATCCGCGCCAAGACAGACAAGGCCATGAACATTGCGGTCAAACAACTTGATGGTTCCCTTTCTGATCTTATCAATAATACCCGTCAAGAAATCCTCAATACACTTGCCCAAGTTGAAGTCAATATCGACTATCCTGAATACGATGATGTTGAGGAAGCCACTACTGCTGTTGTCCGTGAGAAGACAATGGAGTTTGAGCAATTGCTAACCAATCTCCTTAGGACAGCCCGTCGCGGCAAAATCCTTCGCGAAGGAATTTCTACAGCCATCATCGGCCGTCCCAATGTTGGGAAATCAAGCCTTCTCAACAACCTCTTGCGTGAGGACAAGGCTATCGTTACAGATATTGCTGGTACTACTCGAGATGTCATCGAAGAATACGTCAACATCAATGGTGTTCCTCTCAAATTGATTGATACAGCTGGTATCCGTGAAACGGATGACATCGTGGAACAAATCGGTGTCGAGCGTTCGAAAAAAGCCCTCAAGGAAGCCGACTTAGTTCTACTGGTGCTAAATGCCAGTGAACAACTAACTGCCCAAGATCGCCAACTTCTTGAGATTAGCCAAGATACAAACCGTATTATTCTGCTTAATAAAACCGACCTGCCTGAAGCGATTGAAACTTCGGAACTACCTGAAGACGTTATTCGTATTTCAGTCCTTAAAAATCAAAACATTGATAAGATTGAAGAGAGAATTAACAACCTCTTCTTTGAAAACGCTGGTTTGGTTGAACAAGATGCTACTTACTTATCAAATGCCCGTCACATTTCTCTAATTGAAAAGGCAGTAGAAAGCCTACAAGCTGTTAATGAAGGTCTTGAACTGGGGATGCCTGTTGATTTGCTTCAAGTTGATTTGACTCGTACTTGGGAAATCCTCGGAGAAATCACTGGAGATGCTGCTCCTGATGAACTTATTACCCAACTCTTTAGTCAATTCTGTTTAGGAAAATAGAAAAATCCATGATCGTTGTTGCGGTCATGGATTTTATTGTCTTTATTAGTAATCTGGTCTTAAGACCCCTGTTACAGTTGCCTTGGTTGCTTCGTAGTCGCCATCTACGACAACCTTGACAATTCGTTTGGCATCTTCTTCTGGTGCTGGAACTAGAGGTAGACGAGTTGGTCCAGCTTCAAATCCCATGTAGTTAAGAACCGCCTTAACAGGAGCAGGACTTGGATAAGAGAAGAGGGCATTGACCTTAGGAATGAATTTACGCTGAATAGCTGCGGCTTTTTTCATATCGCTTTCTGCAATTGCAGTGAACATCTCGTGCATCTCATCCCCATTTGTATGAGAGGCAACAGAAATAACCCCATCCGCACCAAGGTTCATGGCATGGAAAGCATCTCCATCCTCACCAGTATAGACCAAGAACTCTTCTGGTTTGTGCTCAATCAAGTAAGCCATATTAGCCAAGCTAGTACATTCTTTGACACCAATAATATTTGGATGGTCAGCCAAACGAAGCATGGTTTCTGGAGTTAATTCTACAACTACACGCCCTGGAATGTTATAGATAATAATTGGTAGGTCAGAAGCATCTGCAATGGCCTTAAAATGCTGATACATTCCTTCTTGAGAAGGTTTGTTGTAGTAAGGAACAATAGCAAGTCCAGCAGCAAAACCGCCAAATTCCGCTACTTCTTTGACAAACTCAATAGAGTCACGCGTATCATTAGTACCTACACCCGCAATCAAAGGTACACGTCCATTGACAATCTTCTGTACAGCTGCAAATAGCTCCAATTCTTCATCGTGAGTCAAAGTTGGACTCTCAGCTGTCGTCCCTGCGAGAAGAATTCCATCCGTATGATGGCTCAATAAATGCTCAATCAAGGCTGGAATAGCGTCAAAGTTGATGGAACCATCCTCATGGAAGGGGGTAATAAAGGCTGTGATGATTTTACACTCTTTTAAATCTTGATAAGACATGAAAACACCTCTCTATTTCAAAGAAGGAGTTCATATGAACTCCTAAACGTTATGACTATTTTAATTCAAATTTCAATTCAGCTGTTGGACGAACCAAGCCACGTTCGTGCAAAGTTTCAGCAATCTGAACTGAGTTCCAAGCAGCACCTTTGAGCAGGTTATCAGAAACAACCCACATGTGGATTCCTTTTTCTGCATCCAAGTCTTTACGGATACGACCAACAAAGGTATCACGAGAACCCACTGCATTAATGGCTTGAGGATAGATTTGATGGGCTACATCATCTTCGAGAACAGCACCTGGGAAGGCTGCGATAGCTGCTTTTACTTCTTCAATTGGAGCCACTTCTTTTGTTTCGATGTAAACAGACTCAGAGTGAGCTGATAAGACTGGAATACGCACACATGTTGCAGATACTGCAATGCTATCATCTTCCATGATTTTCTTAGTTTCCTTAGTCATCTTCATCTCTTCGTAAGTGTAATCATTGTCAGTGAAGACATCAATTTGTGGAAGAGCATTGAAGGCGATAGGATAGTGTTTCTTGTCACCACCTGAAGGCAAGATTTCCGCATGCAAATCACGTGGGGTTACACCATCATTCAAGACTTCACGAAGTTCACGTTGTGTCTCAAGAATTGCTCCCATACCAGCACCTGAAACTGCTTGGTAAGTTGAAACAATGATACGGTCCAAGCCCCATTTTTGGCGAACTGGCTCAAGAGCTACCATCATTTGGATTGTTGAACAGTTAGGGCAGGCAATAATCCCGTTGTGATCATCAAGTGCATGAGCATTGACCTCTGGAACAACCAAAGGAACATCTGGATTTTGACGGAAGTAAGATGTATTATCTACTACTACCGCACCAGCTTTAACTGCGTATGGTGCATATTTAGCTGATGTAGAACCACCTGCTGAAAAGAGAGCAATGTCAACTCCCTCAAAAGCTGTTTCAGTTGTTTCTTCAATCGTAATATCTTGATCTTTAAATTTCAAAGTCTTGCCTGCTGAACGTGCAGAAGCAAGTAAACGAATTTTATCGATTGGAAGTGTTGATTCTTCCAACATTTTTATCATCTGAGCTCCGACAGCACCTGTCGCGCCGACTACAGCAACTGTATATCCCATAAATAACCTCTTTCGGAATTTTCTAAAAATTTCTATAATAGATGTATTATACTACTTTTTCCATGAATTGCAAAGCTTTTTCATCATTTTTTGGAAAATAAAAATCCCCAGTCGCTAGACTAGGGACTAAGAGGCATCTTCATGTGATGAGCAGGTTCACACAACTCATCAAGGTCCGCTCCTGCGTTATGACCTCCTTATGCTCAATAGTAGTCCGAAGACTACCTATCGACTCATCGCGTCTATTATATTACTAGAAATAAGTGGTTTTGTCAATAAGAAATTTTTGCAGGATGACTTTTATTATTCAAAAGTCAGAATTTTTTCTCGCGAGCATAAGAAAAAAACTCTTGTATTCAAGAGTTTCCCTGAAAATATCATGCTAATTGCCGGGATTGAACCGGCGACCTCATCCTTACCATGGATGCGCTCTGCCAACTGAGCTAAATCAGCTTACCTAACAAAGTATACTATAGTTAGAAAATCTTGTCAAGTTTCCTTAGATATTTTCCATAAGAAAAAGCCA
>NZ_JAPVZK010000008.1:0-82050 GCF_041432345.1 Streptococcus sp. 27098_8_103 | reverse complement strand
TGTTCATTTGATGTTTATGCAAGCTGAGATGCTCAATTTTCCTTTGGTTTGACAGTCTATTGAAATAAGACTATAATCAAGCTGTATCAGTTTTCGAGGAGGTTTAGATGTACTTTAGATTGGAAAATAAGGAATCCCAGAAGGTACAAGAAATAGGGAATTTGATTCGTGCTTATAATCGTTCAAAAAGAGAAGTAGCTGAAAGTGAGCCACTTAATCTTTATGTCGAAGATGAAAAGGGCAATCTCCTGGCAGGTTTGATAGCAGAGACTTTTGGAAATTGGCTAGAAATCGAGTATTTATTTGTAAAAGAGGAACTGAGAGGGCAAGGAATCGGTTCAAGACTATTGCAGCAAGCAGAAACTGAAGCTAAGAATCGAAAGTGTCGTTTTGCTTTTGTCAATACCTACCAGTTCCAGGCACCAGACTTTTATCAGAAGCATGGCTACAAGGAAGTTTTTACCTTGCAAGACTATCCCTACACCGGACAAAGATTTTATTACCAAAAGGATTTGTAAGGTGAATATGAAAGCATAAGGCAAAGAGGGGAGTTTGACATAAGTCTCGATAAAATACCCCTTAAATACTACAAATTGTGTCTTTCTAGACGATATTGAGGATAATGCAATCGTAGCTGAGAAGTTGGGAATCAAGGTCTATCAGGTTAAGAAAAGAAGTGATGTCGTCGAAATTTTGAAATCCTATATTTAAACGTAACAATCTCTATTTTTTATGGTAGAGAGTTTTTTTGTTAAGAAAATATTACAAAATGACATTTATATATTGCATTAAGTTAGATATATGATATAATGTTGTTAAAAAGAGGCGCAACTTTTTAAAACTATAAGGAGGACGCAGGTGGCTAAAAATTTAAAATTAAAATTAGCTCGTGTGGAGCTTGATTTAACACAAGGTCAACTGGCAGAGGCTGTTGGGGTGACGCGCCAGACTATTGGTTTGATAGAGGCGGGGAAATACAATCCCAGTCTCTCACTCTGCCAGTCCATTTGCAGATGTTTAGGGAAAACCCTAGACCAATTATTTTGGGAGGAAGAAGATGGTAACTAAATTCATTCATTATCAATTACTTGACGAAAGAGAAGAACAACTAATCAATAAAGCTGGGGCAGAGTCTTTTTCACTCTTTATTGGGCTTGTACTTCTAAGCTATTTGGTGGCAGTGTTGGCTCCATCTCTTTTTAATCCGAATTTTCTAGTGTATACTCTGATATTAGGAATTTTCTTTTTTTTCAATCGTGCCCGTTATCTGGGAGTGACCTACTATAGTCGTTTTCATTTTACGATTTTGGGTTGTTTTTTCCTAACCTTGGCTATTACGACTCTTTTGATGTTACAGAATTATCAATTCAACATAGAAATTTATCAGCACAATCCTTTGAACGTTAAATACCTATCTGCTTGGGCAATTACTTATGTCATTTACCTTCCCTGGGTCTTTATTGGCAATCTTGGTCTTAAGAGCTATGGCGAATGGGCTCAGAAAAAGTTTGAACAAGATATGGATGAACTAGAGAGTGGTGAATAGCTTGTTACTCTTTTCTCAATCCAGCTAAAATGTGATATAATAGTACTAATTTATTGGAATACATGAAAGTTTTTGAAAATTTTCATGGGTTTCTAGCTAAGGAAGTAGGAAAAGTATGTATCCAGATGATAGTTTGACATTGCACACGGACTTGTACCAGATTAACATGATGCAGGTTTACTTTGACCAAGGAATTCACAATAAAAAGGCGGTCTTTGAGGTTTATTTCCGCCAACAGCCTTTTAAGAATGGCTATGCGGTTTTTGCAGGTTTGGAAAGAATTGTGAATTATCTTGAAGACTTGCGTTTTTCAGATAGTGATATTGCCTATTTGGAGTCTCTAGGCTATCATGGGGCATTCTTGGATTACCTTCGCAATTTCCAGTTGGAGTTGACCGTTCGTTCTGCCCAAGAAGGGGATCTGGTTTTTGCCAATGAACCGATTGTGCAGGTGGAAGGCCCTCTAGCCCAATGTCAGTTGGTCGAAACGGCTCTTTTGAACATCGTCAACTACCAGACCTTGGTGGCGACTAAGGCAGCTCGTATTCGTTCAGTCATTGAAGATGAACCTTTAATGGAGTTTGGGACACGTCGGGCTCAAGAGATGGATGCGGCTATCTGGGGAACACGCGCAGCGGTGATTGGTGGCGCCAATGGAACTAGCAACGTGCGTGCTGGTAAACTCTTTGACATTCCTGTCTTGGGGACTCACGCCCATGCCTTGGTGCAGGTTTATGGTAACGACTATGAGGCCTTTAAGGCTTACGCTGCGACCCACAAAAACTGTGTCTTTCTTGTGGATACCTATGACACCCTTCGCATCGGTGTGCCAGCTGCTATTCAGGTAGCGCGTGAGTTGGGGGACCAGATTAACTTTATGGGTGTGCGGATTGACTCTGGGGATATTGCCTACATTTCCAAGAAAGTTCGTCAGCAACTGGACGAGGCTGGATTTACAGAGGCTAAGATTTATGCTTCTAATGATCTAGATGAAAATACCATCCTCAACCTCAAGATGCAAAAGGCCAAGATTGATGTCTGGGGTGTGGGAACTAAGCTGATTACAGCCTATGACCAGCCAGCTCTTGGGGCAGTTTATAAGATTGTGGCAATCGAAGATGAAAATGGGAACATGCGCAATACGATTAAGCTGTCTAATAATGCGGAAAAAGTGTCTACGCCAGGTAAGAAGCAGGTGTGGCGCATTACCAGTCGTGAAAAAGGAAAGTCAGAAGGCGATTATATCACTTATGACGGTGTGGATGTGAGCGACATGACGGAAATCAAGATGTTCCATCCGACTTATACCTACATCAAGAAGACTGTTCGTAATTTTGATGCTGTTCCTCTATTGGTGGATATCTTCAAAGACGGAAAATTGATTTACAACCTACCTAGCTTGACTGAGATTCAGGCTTATGCCCGTAAGGAATTTGACAAGTTGTGGGATGAGTACAAGCGAGTGCTTAATCCACAGCATTATCCAGTGGATTTGGCGCGTGATGTATGGCAAGACAAGATGGACTTGATTGACAAAATGCGCAAGGAAGCTCTTGGTGAAGGAGAAGAAGAATGAGTTTGCAAGAAACGATTATCCAAGAGCTGGGTGTCAAACCGGTGATTGATGCTCAGGTAGAAATCCGTCGTTCCATTGATTTTTTAAAGAGATATCTGAAAAAACATCCCTTCCTAAAAACCTTTGTACTAGGAATTTCTGGAGGACAAGACTCGACTTTGGCAGGTCGATTGGCCCAACTAGCTATGGAAGAACTGCGCGCAGAGACAGGAGATGATAGCTACAAATTTATCGCTGTCCGCCTGCCATATGGAGTGCAAGCTGATGAAGCAGATGCTCAAAAAGCCCTAGCATTCATCCAGCCAGATGTCAGCTTGGTTGTGAATATCAAGGAATCAGCTGATGCCATGACAGCTGCAGTTGAAGCGACAGGTAGTTCTGTCTCAGACTTCAACAAGGGGAATATCAAAGCACGTTGCCGTATGATTGCTCAGTATGCCCTTGCTGGTTCCCATAGCGGAGCGGTCATTGGAACAGACCATGCTGCGGAAAATATCACAGGTTTCTTTACCAAGTTTGGTGACGGGGGTGCGGATATTCTCCCTCTTTACCGCCTCAATAAGCGTCAAGGAAAACAACTCTTGAAGGAACTTGGTGCAGACCCAGCCCTTTATGAAAAAATCCCAACAGCAGACCTAGAAGAAGACAAACCAGGCCTAGCTGACGAAGTAGCCCTCGGAGTCACTTATGAAGAGATTGACGACTACCTAGAAGGCAAAAAAATCAGCCCAGAAGCCCAAGCAAGAATCGAAAACTGGTGGCATAAAGGCCAACACAAACGCCACCTACCCATCACCGTATTTGATGACTTTTGGGAGTGAAAAGGTCCGGGGGACCTTTTTACCCCGAGTCTAAAAATAGGAAAACGAGGCACCTCCAGTGGAGGTTCTTACCCCGAGCATGGAAACAGGTAAGCGAAGAAGGTCCGATAACTCGAAGAGTTCGATTTCGTCGTCTCACCCCCGCAACGATGACTAGGTTTGAAAAAGCTTGCTAGAGCGTATTTCAAACCAGACAGCGACTGCGTCAAGGAACTAGATGAAAAACTTGTTTTTTAGTTGTTACTGAGTTTAGTCTTTTTACCCCGAGCATGGAAACAAGTAAGCGAGGAAGGTCCGGGGGACCTTTTTAGCTTCTTACCTTGAAATTCAGAAGAAAAGTAAATTTAAATTGAGGTTGGGCATAGAATCATCTATCAGAAAGCGAGGTAACATCATGAAAGCAATCGGTACGCAAATATTACAGACAGATCGTTTAATCTTGCGAAGATTTGTGGAAAGTGATGCAGAAACCATGTTTCAGAATTGGGCTTCATCCGCTGAGAATCTGACCTATGTCACTTGGGATCCCCATTCTGATGTTAAGGTGACTCGAAATTCGATTTGTAATTGGGTTTCTTCTTATATCAATCTCAACTATTATAAATGGGCCATTTGTCTCAAAGAAAAGCCGGAGCAAGTAATCGGAGATATCAGCATTGTTGAAATACACGAGGAAGATTCAAGTTGTGAAATTGGATATGTGTTAGGCAAGGCTTACTGGGGACGTGGGATTATGACAGAGGCCTTAAAAACTGTCTTGGACTTTTGTTTTACTCAAGCAGGCTTTCAAAAGATCAGAGCACGATATGCCAGTCTCAATCCAGCTTCAGGTCGCGTCATGGAGAAGGCTGGAATGTTCTATCTAAAAACCATTGTCGATGGTGTAGAGAGAAAAGGATATCTGGCGGACTTAATTTATTATCAGATAAGCGGAGAAGACAGATAATCTTAAAATTTATTACTTATCCGCTGTTCTTATTTTTTATTTACTATTTCTTTATCCTCTTTTTTCCGAATAAATAGATAGAGCCAGAGAA
Organism: Streptococcus sp. 27098_8_103; assembly: GCF_041432345.1. Classification (GTDB taxonomy): domain Bacteria; phylum Bacillota; class Bacilli; order Lactobacillales; family Streptococcaceae; genus Streptococcus; species Streptococcus mitis_BV. The sequence goes on along the minus strand of NZ_JAPVZK010000008.1, from coordinate 77,070 downwards.
TCTAGGAAACTTAGATTTAAAACTGTGGTATAATAAAAGGAGGAAAAGGATGATTCTAAGACATCCGGGCATCAGCCCGACCAATGACTTGGTTGCTAAGAAAATCTTTAGCAATCCAGAAATCACTTGTCAATTTATTCGCGATATGCTGGACTTGCCAGCCAAAAATGTGACCATTTTGGAGGGAAACAATATTCACGTCTTGCCTTCCATACCTTACTCGGCGCAGGATTTCTATACCAGTATAGATGTTTTGGCGGAGTTGGACAATGGCACCCAAGTGATCATTGAAATTCAGGTGCATCATCAGAATTTTTTCATCAATCGCCTGTGGGCTTACCTGTGCAGTCAGGTCAATCAAAACCTAGAAAAAATTCGCCAACGAGAAGGTGATACACACCAGAGTTATAAACACATCGCACCTGTTTATGCTATTGCTATCGTAGATAGTAATTACTTCCAAGATGATTTAGCCTTTCACAGTTTTAGTATGCGAGAAGACACGACAGGTGAAACATTAACCATCACCAATAACGGACAAGAAAACCATCTGGTCAAGATGGCGTTCTTAGAACTAAAAAAATACAGAGAAACCAGCAAAGATAGCATTCGCAAACCGTGGTTGGAGTTTTTTGGGAATAAACCCTTTACTCAGGAACCCGAGCGAGCCATCAGCCAGGCAGACCAACTGCTGGACTACAAGAGCTGGTCCGAGGAGGACAGGAAGATGTTTAGTCAACTACGTATGCGAGAAGAACAAGCCTTGTTAGCGCAGGACTATGCCTTGGAACAAGCTAGGGCGGAAGGTTTAGAACGCGGGAAAGTTGAAGGAAGAGTCTTCGCTTTCTTAGATATGGTCCGCCAAGGTCTTCTGACTTCAGAGGTTGCGAGTGAGCAGCTGGGAATGACTGTCGCTGAGTTTGAGGCGCTGTTGTATGACCATCACCAATACTAGTCAAAATAGCATTCTTGGAATTAAAAAATACAGAGAAACTAGCAAAGATAAGCTTCGCCAGCCGTGGTTGGATTTTTTCTAAATCAGTAAGTCAATGACAGATTTTTCCGTGATAGATGGAAGAATCTGTTTTTTAGTTATGCTAGATGTAAGCTCTGAAACAGTAATACTCTTCGAAAATCTCTTCAAACCACGTCAGCTTCACCTTGCCGTATGTATGGTTACTGACTTCGTCAGTTTCATCTACAACCTCAAAACAGTGTTTTGAGCTGACTTCGTCAGTTTTATCTGCAATCTCAAAGCTGTACTTTGAGCAACCTGAGGCTAGCTTCCTAGTTTGCTCTTTGATTTTCACTGGGGATAAGATAGCTTACCTTTTGTTTTCATGCTTCTTTTTATTTTTTTGAAGTATAACCTGATTAAATTCCTATTTTTCCCTATCATTGTCCCTGTTTTTTATGGAGTTTTGGGGCTATAATAGTCCTATCAAATCAAAGAATGGAGGAAGACAATGGATAATATAATCTTTTTTATCAGTGTTTTTCTTGCTGGAATTCTTTCCTTCTTTTCTCCGTGTATCTTACCCTTGTTACCGGTTTATGCAGGGGTCTTGTTGGATGATAAAGATGGTGCCCAGGCTTCTAGTGGCAAATTTTCAATCTCACTTGTTAGTTTATTGCGAACTCTAGCTTTTATAATAGGGATTTCCTTTGTTTTTATCTTACTAGGCTATGGAGCTGGTTTTTTAGGAGATTTGCTGTACGCCCCTTGGTTTCAGTATGTGACGGGTGCGGTCATCATTCTCTTGGGCTTGCACCAGATGGAAGTCTTACATTTTCAGGGACTCTACAAGGAAAGAAGGCTACAATTAAAGAGACAGGTGCAAAAGGGTAAGGGCTATAGTCAGGCATTTTTACTGGGATTGACCTTTAGTTTTGCCTGGACGCCTTGTGTGGGTCCGGTTCTTGGCTCTGTTTTGACTTTAGCGGCTTCAGGTGGTTCAGGTGCCTGGCAGGGAGCTGGTCTCATGTTGATTTACACGCTGGGTTTGGCTCTACCATTTTTGGCTCTAGCTCTTGCCTCCAGCTATGTTTTGAAACATTTCCGAAAACTCCATCCTTATCTAGGAACCCTCAAAAAAGTGGGTGGTTTCCTCATTATCGTGATGGGAATTTTGGTGCTTTTGGGAAATGCTTCTATTTTGACTACATTATTTGAATAGAGAGGAAGAAGAAATGAAAAAATGGCAAACATGTCTCCTTGGAGTCGGCTCAATCTGTTGCTTGGCAGCCTGTTCTGCTAAAAATATGTCAGACGAATCTACTATGAAGGAGCAAACAAAAACAGAACAAGTTAGTTCGCAAACTGCGACTAAAGGTCAGGCAGTTGCTGATTTTGAACTGACAGGAGTAGATGGCAAGTCCTACCGCTTGTCTGATTATAAGGGTAAGAAAGTCTATCTCAAATTCTGGGCTTCTTGGTGTTCCATCTGTCTAGCCAGTCTTCCAGATACGGATGAAATTGCTAAAGATGCTGGTGATGACTATGTAGTTTTGACGGTAGTGTCACCAGGACATAAGGGGGAACAAGCAGAAGCAGACTTTAAGAACTGGTACAAGGGCTTGGATTATAAAAATTTCCCAGTTCTAATTGACTCATCAGGAAAACTGTTGGAAAGTTATGGTGTTCGTTCTTATCCAACTCAAGCCTTTATAGACAAGGAAGGTAAGCTAGTCAAAACGCAACCTGGTTTTATGGATAAGGATATGATTTTAAAAACATTGAAAGAAATGGGGTAGAGAAAGGTCATGAATGATAAAGTAAAATTGTTTGTTTTGGCAGGAATCTTTTTCCTAGCCATAACCGGTTTCTATTTTCTATTGATGCGAAATACAGGGCAGACAGATAGCTCGCAAATTGAGAAAGCATCAGTTAGCCAAGGAGGAAAAACAGTGAAAAAAACAGAAGTGAGTAAAGATGCAGACTTGCACGAAATTTATCTAGCTGGGGGATGTTTCTGGGGAGTGGAGGAATATTTCTCACGCGTTCCCGGGGTGACAGATGCCGTTTCAGGCTATGCAAATGGTAGAGGGGAGACAACCAAGTATGAATTGATTAACCAAACAGGTCATGCGGAGACTGTCCATGTTACTTATGATGCCAATCAAATTTCCCTCAAGGAAATCCTGCTTCATTACTTCCGCATTATCAATCCAACTAGCAAAAATAAACAAGGAAATGATGTGGGAACCCAGTACCGTACTGGTGTTTATTACACAGATGACAAGGATTTAGAGGTGATTAACCAAGTCTTTGATGAGGTGGCTAAGAAATACGATCAACCTCTAGCAGTTGAAAAGGAGAGTCTGCAGAATTTTGTAGTTGCTGAGGATTACCACCAAGACTATCTCAAGAAAAATCCAAATGGCTACTGCCATATCAATGTCAATCAGGCAGCCTATCCCGTCATTGATGCCAGCAAATATCCAAAACCAAGTGATGAGGAGTTGAAAAAGACCCTGTCACCTGAGGATTATGCAGTTACTCAGAAAAATCAAACAGAACGGGCTTTTTCAAACCGCTACTGGGATAAATTTGAATCTGGTATCTATGTGGATGTAGCAACTGGCGAACCCCTCTTTTCATCAAAGGATAAGTTCGAGTCTGGTTGTGGTTGGCCTAGTTTCACCCAACCCATTAGTCCAGATGTTGCCACTTACAAGGAAGATAAGTCCTACAATATGACACGCATGGAAGTGAGAAGCCGAGTGGGAGATTCTCATCTGGGCCATGTCTTTACGGACGGTCCTCAGGACAAGGGTGGCTTGCGCTACTGTATCAATAGTCTCTCTATTCGATTTATTCCCAAAGACCAAATGGAAGAAAAAGGCTACGCTTATTTGCTAGATTATGTTGATTAAGAGGGCTTTCCTAAGCAGTTAGAGGAGAATTTTGCTATACTGATAATAGTAAGTGACAAAGGAGAGAAGCATGACCTATACAATCTTAATCGTAGAAGATGAATATCTGGTAAGACAAGGCTTGACTAAGCTGGTCAATGTAGCAGCCTACGATATGGAAATCATCGGTCAGGCTGAAAATGGAAGGCAGGCTTGGGACTTGATTCAAAAGCAGGTTCCGGACATCATTTTAACTGATATCAATATGCCTCAGCTGAATGGCATCCAGTTGGCCAGTCTGGTACGAGAAACCTATCCTCAGGTGCATCTGGTATTTTTGACTGGCTACGATGATTTTGATTATGCCTTGTCTGCTGTCAAACTAGGTGTCGATGACTACCTGCTTAAGCCCTTTTCTCGTCAGGATATTGAGGAGATGTTGGGGAAAATCAAGCAAAAGTTGGATAAGGAAGAGAAAGAGGAGCAGTTACAATATCTATTGACTGATAAGTTTGAGGGAAATATGGCTCAGAAAATCCAGTCTCATCTAGCTGATAGTCAATTCAGTTTAAAGTCTTTAGCAAGTGACTTGGGCTTTAGCCCGACTTATCTGAGTTCTTTGATTAAGAAAGAGTTGGGTCTACCTTTTCAGGATTATCTGGTGAGAGAACGTGTCAAACAAGCCAAGCTCTTGCTTTTAACTACGGATCTGAAGATTTACGAGATAGCAGAAAAGGTTGGCTTTGAAGATATGAATTACTTTACCCAACGTTTTAAACAGATTGCGGGTGTGACACCTCGTCAGTTTAAGAAGGGGGAAGGTCGATGAAGCGTTCTTCTCTCCTAGTCAGAATGGTTATTTCTATCTTTCTGGTCTTTCTCATTCTCCTAGCTCTGGTTGGGACTTTCTACTATCAATCTAGTTCTTCAGCTATTGAGGCTACTATTGAGGGCAATAGCCAAACGACTATCAGTCAGACTAGCCACTTTATCCAGTCTTATATCAAAAAATTAGAAACCACCTCGACCAGCTTGACCCAGCAGACGGATGTCCTAGCCTATGCTGAGAATCCCAGTCAAGACAAGGTCAAGGAAATCCGAGATCTGTTTTTGACTATCTTAAAGGCAGACCAAGACTTGAAAACGGTAGTTCTGGTCACCAAATCAGGTCAGGTCATTTCTACAGACGATAGTGTGCAGATGAAAACCTCCTCTGATATGATGGCTGAGGATTGGTACCAAAAGGCTATTCATCAGGGAGCCATGCCAGTTTTGACCCCAGCTCGTAAATCAGATAGTCAGTGGGTTATTTCTATCACTCAAGAACTTGTTGATGCAAAGGGAGCCAATCTGGGTGTACTTCGTTTGGATATTTCTTATGAAACTCTGGAAGCCTATCTAAATCAACTTCAGTTGGGTCAGCAGGGCTTTGCCTTTATTATCAATGAAAACCATGAATTTGTTTACCATCCTCAACACACAGTTTATAGTTCGTCTAGCGAAATGGAGGCCATGAAACCCTATATTAAGACAGGGCAGGGTTACACTCCAGACCACCAATCCTATGTCAGTCAAGAAAAGATTGCTGGAACTGATTGGACGGTGCTTGGCGTGTCTTCGTTGGAGAAGTTAGACCAGGTTCGGAGTCAACTCATGTGGACCTTGCTTGGAGCCAGTTTCACATCTCTTCTTGCTTGTCTCTGCTTGGTGTGGTTTAGTCTTAAACGCTGGATTGCCCCTTTGAAGGATTTGAGAGAAACTATGCTGGAAATTGCTTCTGGTAATCAGAATCTTCGTGCCAAAGAAGCGGGTGCTTATGAATTGAGAGAGGTGACTCGCCAGTTCAATGCCATGTTGGATCAGGTTGATCAGCTGATGGTAGATATTCGCAGGCAGGAAGAAACGACCCGTCAGTACCAACTTCAAGCTCTATCAAGCCAGATTAACCCCCATTTCCTCTATAACACCTTGGACACCATCATCTGGATGGCTGAATTTCAAGATAGTCAGAGAGTGGTGCAAGTGACCAAGTCCTTGGCGACTTATTTCCGCTTGGCGCTCAATCAGGGTAAAGATTTGATTTGCCTGTCTGATGAAATTAATCATGTCCGCCAGTATCTATTTATCCAGAAACAACGCTATGGCGATAAGCTGGAATACGAAATTAATGAAAATCCTGCCTTTGATAATCTAGTCTTGCCCAAGCTAGTGCTACAACCTCTTGTAGAGAATGCTCTTTACCATGGCATTAAGGAAAAGGAAGGCCAGGGACATATTAGAGTTTCTGTTCAGAAACAGGATTCGGGATTGGTCATCCGCATTGAGGATGATGGGATTGGTTTCCAAGACGCTAGCGATAGTAGTCAAAGTCAACTCAAACGTGGGGGAGTTGGTCTTCAAAACGTTGACCAGCGGCTCAAACTTCATTTTGGAGAAGATTACCAAATGAAGATTGATTCTGTCCCCTCAAAAGGGACGACAGTTGAAATATACATAAATAGAATAGAAACTAGTTAACTCCCAGTCAATTCTGGGAGTTTTATGCGTAATTGGGCAAGCTTTCTAGGTTGTCTATCTTGCTAAAACGTAGAAAAAACGATATGATAGATAATGACAAAAGAGGTATCAAGTATGAAGGAAAAAGACATTCAAAGAGAAACAAGCCAGATTGTAAAAGATGTATTAGAAAAGGCCAATTTGAAGCAGGGATCTATCTTTGTTTTGGGCCTTTCTTCTAGTGAAGTGATAGGTGGTCAGATTGGCAAGGAATCCAGCCAAGAAATTGGGGAAATCATTGTGAAGACCATCCTAGATATCCTAGAAGAAAATGGAATTCATCTAGCCGTTCAAGGTTGTGAACATGTCAATCGGGCCCTCGTCGTTGAACGTCAGGTGGCAGAGCAGTTTGGTCTGGAAATGGTCAGTGTCCTTCCTACCCTTCATGCAGGAGGTTCAGGTCAGTTGGCAGCCTTCAAGTTTATGCAAGATCCAGTTGAGGTTGAATTTATCAAGGCTCATGCTGGATTGGATATCGGAGACACTGCAATTGGCATGCATGTCAAGCATGTTCAGGTTCCGATTCGCCCTCTTTTGAGAGAAATTGGGCATGCCCATGTAACGGCTCTTGCTAGCCGTCCAAAATTAATTGGAGGTGCGCGTGCGCATTATCCACAAGATTCTATCAGAAAGTCGTGAGAATGAAAAAAACAAAACAACAACTAGAAAAAATCACCAAATATTCGATTCGTAAGCTAACTGTTGGGGTAGGTCCTGTAGCCATCGGGGCCTTCCTTTTTGGTGCCAGTACCCTTTCAGTAGATAAGGTGCAAGCCAATGAAGTCGGCGGCGCTCATAGCGTTCATTACCGTTATTTGGCGGAGCAGGAATTGACCGAGTCTGAAAAAGCCCTGATTCATCATGAGGTTCCAACAGAATTTCAAGATGAAGATATTCTCTATGTAGTTTATCGCAAGAAGGCAACTAACAGTCAACAACTTCCTTACACAGGAAGTAAGGAACTAGCTTTGGCAGGTCTTGGCTTGGCAACTGCTTCTCTAGCAGTCTTTTTGGTGTCCAAAAAAGGTCGCAAAGAGGTTCTAGGTGTTCTCTTGATTGGTTCTTTAGGAGCCAGTACCTTTGTACCTTATGGGACATTCGCATTTGAAAATAAAGAATTGCTTTCTTATAACCAAACTATTTCAGCCTCTACACATGAAGGCTTGGCTGAAGGGATTATCCATATTGATGGCTATGAATACATTGGCTACTTCAAGGAAGCAGAACTCCATCCATCAAGACCAGCTTCAGCTGAACAGACTCAGTTGCCAGTAGAGAAGCAAAGTTCAAAAGAAATCGAGAAAACTGAAGTCGTTCAAGAAAGACCTGCTGTTGCTCCAGAAACTATCGTTGAGAATCCTGTAGTAGAGAATCCAGTTGCTCCTGCTATTGAAGAAAAACCAGTTTCTGAGAAGCCTCAGACAAGACAGGAAGAGAGCTTGGTGGAGATTCCGTTTGAAACAGTCACAAATCCAGATGCGAATCTAGCAGAAGGACAGACTCGTATCGTCGCAGCTGGAGTAAATGGTCAGCGTCGCCTTGTAAGCAAAGTTTCGATGGTCAACGGTCAAGAAGTTAGAGAAGTCATCGAAGACCAAGTAGTCCAAAATCCTGTGTCGCAAGTCATTGCAGTCGGAACTAAGAAAGAGGTGCAACCTGCTCCAACTCCAGTACCACAAGCTGAACCAAGTCACCAAGTAGCTAAAGGTTCACAAGAAGAAGGTAAGACAGGACAATCCTTAACGCAACCAGAATTGCCAGAGGCTTCAGTAGAAGCAAAAGGAACCCAAGAAGAAGGTAAAGAAGGTCAATCCTTAACACAACCAGAATTGCCAGAGGCTCCAGTAGAAGCAAAAGGAACTCAAGAAGAAGGTAAGGCAGGACAAGCTCTAACACAGCCAGAATTGCCAGAGACTCCAGTTGAAGTAAAAGGTACACAAGAGGAAGGCAAAGCAGGTCAAGCTCTTGTACAAGAACCGTTACCTGAGTACAAAGTAACTGAGGGAACCCTTGTTGAAACATCGACTACAGACCTAGACTACAAAACTGAAACGACTGAGGATCCAACTAAGTATACGGACGAAGAAACTGTCGTAAGAAATGGAGAAAAAGGTAGTCAAGTTACTAAAACAACTTATAAAACAGTAGAAGGTGTTAAAACTGACCAAGTTCTTTCAACTAGCACAGAAGTTGCCAAGGAGCCTGTAAACCAACAGGTAAGTCGTGGGATAAAACCAATTGAAGGAACTCTTGTAGAAGAAAGTCTTGAAAAGATTCCATTTAAGGAAGTTGTTAAAGAAGATGACCAACTGAAAAAAGGCTTAGAAGTTGTAGCTCAAGAAGGAAAAGAAGGCCAGAAAAAAATCACCAAGACCTTTAATACCATTAAGGGAGTTAAAACAGAGGACGCTCCAAAAGTTACAGAGGAAATCCTTGAGGCACCTCAAGACAAAATTTTGAAACGTGGTACCAAGAGCTTTGAAAAACCAGTATTGACCATCACAGCAGTTGAGCCTAAGGATTTGAAACGGACTTCAGATGTTAAGTATAGTCTAGAAAATCCAAGTAAGGCAGCCATTAAATCTATTACCTTAACTCTGAAAAAAGGTGATGAGATTGTCAAAACCTTGAATGTTTCACCAGATGACTTGACAACTACCCTGACAGATTTACAGTACTACAAGGATTATAAACTTGAAACGAAGATGGTTTATGACCGTGGTGAGGGTGATGAGGAAGAGGTTCTGAAGGAAGAACCGCTAAGAATTGACCTCAAAAAAGTTGAAATCAAAAACATCAAAGAAACAAGCTTGATGAGTGTGGACGCTGATGGTAATGAAACAGATACTAGTTTATTGACAGCAAAACCAGCTGATGTTGCTCCACTTTATTTACGAGTGACCACTCATGACAATAAAATAACAAGACTGGCTGTTGACAAGATTGAAGAAGTAGAAAAAGACGGAAAAACTTTATACAAAGTTACTGCCAAAGCACCTGATTTGATTCAACGGAATGCTGACAACACGCTGAACGAAGAGTATGTTCATTACTTTGAAAAACAAAAAACACACGAAGGTGATGTATATTATAGCTTTGACGACCTTGTAAAAGCTATTCAAAAAGACCCGACTGGTACATTTAAGCTTGGTAGCAATATCAATGCTGCTAACGTTAAACCAGCAGGAAAATCTTATGTTACTAATGCTTTCAAAGGAACATTGACAAGCACTGACGGTAATAAATTTACCATTAGCAATATGAACAGACCTTTATTCGGTGATATTGTCGGTGGTACTGTTAAAGATTTACTACTTGAAAATGTAAATATCGACATGCCAGGGACTGATAGGATTGCACCGCTAGCGAATGTTATCAAAAATAATGCGACTGTAGAGAACATTAAAGTAACAGGTAACGTTGTTGGTAATAATGATGTATCTGGTGTTATCAATAAAATTGATGGTAGTGGAAAATTAAGTAACGTTGCATTTATCGGTAAAGTACACGCTGCTGGAAATCGAGGTGGTTACTTAACAGGTATCGTCGGTGAAAACTGGAAAGGTATTGTAGAAAAAGCTTATGTTGATGCTGAAATCACAGGTAACAAAGCTAAAGCTGCCGGAATTGTATATTCATCTCAAAACGGTGGCAACAACAATACTTTAGGTAAAGAAGGTACTCTTCGAAACTCTGTAGCAAAAGGCTCTATTGAACTCAAAGAAGCCGTTATGTCTGGTGGACTGCTAGGGACTAACTGGGCACTAGGGGCTATAGAAGATAACATCACTATGATGAAAGTTAAGACTGGTGAAATGGTCTTTGGTCATTCTGATATTGATGCTGATGATTACTTTACATACTCTAGAACGAAGCGCAACTACAGTGTTGAGGGTGTAAGTGAAGGTAAAACAACTTATACTAATTCTAAAAAAATTCCTAGCATAACTAAAGAAAAAGCTGATGAATTAATTGCTAAAATGGGAATCACTGCTGATAAATTCGAAAGCACACTTCCTATTGAAGATAAACTGAACAATATTGTAAGTAAAGCTGATCAATACAAAAACATCGATGACTACAATGCTTCTCGTGAGCTTGCATACCGTAATATTGAAAAACTTCAACCGTTCTACAACAAAGAATGGATTGTTAACCAAGGGAACAAGCTTGCAGAAGGTTCAAACTTGTTAACGAAAGAAGTATTGTCTGTAACTGCAATGAAAGGCAATGACTTTGTCACAGACCTTACAGATGCTGACCATATTTTGGTTCACTACGCAGATAAGACCAAAGATATCTTTACAATTTCACCGAAAGAATCTAAAGTTAAACAAGTGAAAGAATACAGTGTCGCTGAGCTTGGTGAAGTCGTTTATACACCAAATATGGTGGTTAAAGATCGTACAGATTTAATCAGTGCTATCGAAAGCAAGTTAAGTCCAGTTGAATTGCAATCTGACCCGATTTACCAACACTTGGGTAGAACTGGTGGCAACAAAGTCAATGCAATTAAAGATTTGTACTTAGAAGAAAGCTTCAAGTATGTTAAAGATAATCTTAATAAATTCGTTACGAAGTTAGTTGAAAATGAAGATCACCAGCTTAACACTGATGAAGCTGCAAAACGTGCCTTGATTAAGAAAATCGATGACAATAAGGCCGCAGTTCTTCTTGGTTTGTCTTACCTCAACCGTTACTACGGAGTTAAATTCGATGACTTTAATATTAAAGAATTAATGCTATTCAAACCTGACTTCTATGGTAAGAATGTAAATGTGTTAGACTTCTTGATTAAGGTTGGTTCTAAAGAAAGTAACATTAAAGGTGATAGAACTTTAGAAGCTTATCGCGAAACGATCGGTGGAGTTATTGGTATAGGTGAGTTAAACAGTTTCTTAGACTATAATATGCGTCTATTCACAAGTGACACAGACTTAAACGATTGGTTCATAAAAGCTACTAAAGATAATGTATATATCGTTGAACCTAAAACAACAACTCCTGAATTTGCTGATAAGAAACACAGAGCATACGAAGGATTAAACAACGATGTTCACGGTAAGATGATTTTACCACTTCTTAACTTAAAAGATGCGCATATGTTCTTAATCTCAACATATAACACTATGGCATACAGTTCATTTGAGAAATACGGTAAGAATACTGAAGCCGAACGTGAAGCATTCAAAGCTGAAATCAATAAAGTTGCTAAAGGTCAACAAAATTACCTAGATTTCTGGTCTCGTCTATCATTGGATAAAGTTCGCAACCAGCTGCTTAAGAGCAATAACATGGTGCCAACACCAGTACTTGATAACCAAAACTATAAAGGAATCAGCACAGATAAATATGGATATACGAATAGTGGTAAGGATGTAGCGCCTATCCGTGAATTGTACGGACCAACAGGTCGTTACCACGCAACTGACTGGCGTATGGGAGCTGTAGCTCGTATCTACGGTAATCCATATAAAGATGATTCAGTCTTCTTTATGGTTACTGATATGATTAGTGACTTTGGTATCTCAGCCTTCACTCACGAAACGACTCACGTAAATGACCGTATGGTTTATTTAGGTGGTTCAAGACACCGTGAAGGTACTGACCTAGAAGCGTTCGCACAAGGTATGTTGCAATCGCCTGCTGAAACAAGTCCAAACGGTGACTTTAAAGCACTAGGACTGAACATGGCATACGAACGTCCAAACGATGGAAACCAATGGTATAACACAAATCCAAATGACCTTACTTCTCGCGCTGAAATCGATCATTACATGAAAGGTTTCAATGATACGCTTATGCTTCTTGATTACCTTGAAGGAGAAGCTGTAATTGATAAAGGCAGTAAAGAACTAAATAACGCTTGGTTCAAGAAAGTAGATAAGAAACTTCGTGGAGCTAATACGAAGAACCAATACGACAACGTTAGAGATTTAAATGCAGAAGAAAAAGAATATAATTTAACATCTGTTAACGACTTAGTAGAGAAAAACTTCATGACTAAGCACGGTCCTGGCAATGGTCAGTATGACCCAACTGGATTTGGCTCTGCCTATGTAACTGTACCAATTACCGCTGGTATCTACGGAGGTAACACAAGTGAAGGAGCTCCAGGAGCAATGTCATTCAAACATAACACCTTCCGTATGTGGGGTTACTTTGGATATGAAAAAGGCTTCCTAAATTATGCTTCTAACATGCTGAAAAATGAGTCTAAACAAGCAGGTCATGCTACTCTAGGAGATGACTTCATCATTAAGAAAGTTTCTGATGGTAAATTTAATACTCTAGAAGATTGGAAGAAAGAATACTTCAAAGAAGTTGTTGATAAAGCGAAAGCAGGATTTAACCCTGTTACAATCGACGGTACTACATACAGTAGTTACGATGACTTGAAGAATGCATTTGTTGCTGCCGTTGATAAAGATAAAGCAACTCTTAATAATGGTTCAGTTAAATTTGATAATACCGTATCACTTAAAGAGAAAATCTTCAAGAAACTTCTTCAACAAACAAACAGCTTTAAAACTTCAATCTTTAAATAATCGAAATCTCTCATCTGCTTTGCGGATGAGGGTTTTCTTATTTTGTGCTATACTTAAGATATGCATAGAAAAACAGTGATTGATTTTAGGGCTTTGGGCGAGAGATACACCTTTACCCAGCCTATTAAAGAGTTGAAAACGAGAAATGTAGCAGAAGTGGCAGATTTGCTGGTACAAGTGGAAAGCTACCAAGAGCAAGGCTACTATGTGGTGGGCTATGTCAGCTACGAGGCTGCACCTGCTTTTGAGGAGAAACTAGCAGTTCACAAGGCACCTTTATTGGACGAGTATTTACTGTATTTTACTGTTCACGATAGGGTGGAGATTTCCCCTATTCCTTTGACTTATGATGAGGTTTATTTGCCTTCAAATTGGCAGGAAGTGACGTCTGCAGAGGACTATGAAAAGGCGATTGCCCAGATTCACCATCATTTGCGGCAGGGGGACACCTATCAGGTTAACTACACCGTCCAACTCGAGCAGGACTTAAGTGCCAATCCGTTTGCCATCTACAATCGTATGGTGGTAGAGCAGGAGGCAGGTTACAATGCCTATGTGGAACATGACGAAATGGCAGTGATTTCCATGAGCCCAGAGCTCTTTTTTGAGCAAAACGATCGTGAGTTGACTACGCGACCAATGAAGGGAACGACTCAGCGTGGGGTAACTGACCAAGAAGATCTTGAACAGGCCAGTTGGTTGGAGCAGGATTCTAAAAATCGCTCTGAAAATATGATGATTGTGGACCTCTTGCGCAATGACATGAACCGTATTTCTGAGGTGGGGAGTGAGCATGTAGAGCGTCTTTGCCAAGTGGAACAGTATTCAACGGTTTGGCAGATGACTTCGACCATCAAGAGTTGGTTGCGAGAGGATGTTGACCTTGTAGAGATATTCCGTTCTCTATTTCCTTGTGGTTCCATAACGGGAGCTCCGAAAATTGCGACTATGGAAATCATCAAGGACTTGGAGCCACAACCGCGCGGAATCTACTGTGGAACGATTGGTCTCCTGCTTCCAAATGGACGACGAATTTTCAATGTTGCTATTCGGACCATTCAACTGCATCAAGGGAAAGCCATCTATGGAGTTGGCGGAGGCATTACATGGGATAGCACTTGGGAGTCTGAATACCGTGAGGTTCATCAAAAGGCGGCAGTTCTTTATCGTAAACAAGCTCGTTTCAAACTGATTACTACAGGGAAAATCAGCCAGAAGAACTTGCTGTTTGAAGAACAACATATAGAAAGGCTGAGAAAAGCTAGTCGGTATTTTGCCTTTCCATTTGATTCAGAAAACTTGAAACAAAAGATAGAGGAAGAGTGTCAGGCTTGTGATGCTAATCAAGATTACCGCTTGCATATTTCTCTCGACAAGTCTGGAGAGATAGAAGTAGATCGTCAAGTATTAACAGCTCTTAGTCCAAGTTTTTGTCAGGCCAAACTTTGCCTTCAGGAAGCCAATTTGCAACAAGCCTTTATCTACTTCAAAACGACTCACCGACCGCATTTGAGCATAGGGGAGCAAGAGATCATTTACCATAATAAGTCTGGAGAACTTCTTGAAACCTCTATCGGAAATTTGGTTCTGAAAATTTCTGGGAAACTCTACACACCGCCTATCCGACTGGGAATCTTGCCAGGAATTTACCGTCAGCTCTTGCTGGAAACAGGACAGGTAGAAGAGAGAGTCTTGACTTTAAAAGACTTAGCCCGAGCAGAAGCTATTTACGGCTGTAATGCAGTCAGGGGCTTGTATGAGTTGTCAGTAAGGGAGAACTAAATGAAATTAATATTTTTACATGGCCTAGGTCAGTCAGCAGATAGTTGGAAAGAAGTTCGGAATCTACTGACAGATTATCCTTCTGAGGCTATTGAGTTATTTCCTTCTGGAGTTAGCAACTATCAACAAGCTAAAGAGCGAGTTTATCAGCATCTAGCTCAAGAGACAGAACCTTTTATTTTGGTTGGATTGTCCTTAGGTGCTGCCCTGGCATTAGAACTATCTAGTTACGATTTATCAAATCTCCGAGCTTTGGTTCTATCAGGATGTCCACTTAAACTGTCTGGTAATATCCTATTTTATCTTCAGTTGATGATTTTTAAACTACTTCCCAAAAAAGTATTTGAAAAACAGGGAGCAGACAAGGCTTTTATGGTCGGAGTTTCTGAGGAATTGAAGACACTTGATTTAACTGATATATCAAGAACTTGTCCTTATCCAACCTTACTAATTTGTGGCAGCAAAGATAAACCGAATCTTAGTTCTATGAGAAGTCTTCATAAACTAATATCAGAATCTCAATTTCAGATTATACCAGATGGTCCTCATGTCTTGAATGAAGCTAAACCAAAAGAGTTTGCTGAACAGATTAAACCTTTCCTTGAATTGCTGAAATAAGTTTGATAAAATAATAGTGAAATCGATAACATCGTTATAGGAGAACGAAATGAATAAACGTCTATTTTTAAAAATGAGTCTGGCTACCTTGCCAGTCTTAGCCTTGTTTTCACAACCTGTGTTAGCAGAAGAAAACATTCATTTTTCTAGTTGTAAAGAAGCTTGGGCGAATGGATACGCAGATATTCACGAGGGAGAACCTGGTTATTCTGCCAAGTTAGACCGCGATCATGATGGTGTGGCTTGCGAATTGAAAAATGCTCCTAAGGGTGCTTTTAAAGCAAAACAAGCGGCTACAACTCAAACTGATACAACTTCATCCACAGCAAGTGGTTGGGTTAAGCAGGACGGTTCTTGGTACTATTTTGATGGAAATGGAAATCCAGTGAAAAATGCATGGCAGGGAAGCTATTACCTGAAAGCTGATGGTAAAATGGCACAGAGTGAATGGATTTATGACTCTTCTTATCAAGCTTGGTATTATTTGAAATCAGATGGTTCTTATGCAAAAAATGCATGGCAAGGAGCTTATTACCTTAAATCAAACGGTAAAATGGCACAAGGTGAGTGGGTTTATGACTCTTCTTATCAAGCCTGGTATTACTTGAAATCAGATGGTTCTTATGCTCGCAATGCATGGCAAGGAAACTACTATTTGAAATCAGATGGTAAAATGGCTAAAAATGAGCGAGTTGATGGAGGCCGCTACTATGTAGATGCTTCAGGTCTATGGAAACCATAAGTAAGGATAAAATCTAGAAAGTTAATGCAAACCTTTGCATAAATGAGTGAATTTTGTTATACTATATCTGTAAGCATTTTCAATTAATTCATAATAAAAAAGGAGAATATGATGAGTCAAAAGATTATTGGGATTGACCTTGGTGGAACTTCTATCAAATTTGCAATCTTAACAACAGCAGGAGAAATCCAAGAAAAATGGTCTATCAAGACTAATATTTTGGATGAGGGAAGTCATATCGTAGATGATATGATTGAGTCTATTCAGCATCGTTTGGACTTGCTTGGATTGGCAGCAGCGGACTTCCAAGGAATTGGGATGGGATCACCAGGTGTGGTTGACCGTGAAAAAGGGACTGTTATCGGTGCCTACAACCTCAACTGGAAAACCCTTCAACCAATTAAAGAGAAGATTGAAAAGGCCTTGGGTATTCCATTCTTCATCGATAATGATGCCAACGTAGCTGCTCTTGGTGAGCGTTGGATGGGGGCTGGTGATAACCAACCAGATGTTGTATTTATGACACTCGGTACTGGTGTTGGTGGCGGTATCGTCGCTGAAGGCAAATTGCTTCACGGTGTTGCTGGTGCAGCAGGTGAGCTTGGTCATATCACTGTTGACTTTGATCAACCAATCGCATGTACTTGCGGTAAGAAAGGTTGCCTTGAGACAGTTGCTTCAGCAACAGGGATTGTCAACTTGACTCGTCGCTATGCCGATGAATACGAAGGCGATGCAGCCTTGAAACGCTTGATTGATAATGGAGAAGAAGTAACCGCTAAGACTGTCTTTGATTTGGCAAAAGAAGGAGACGATCTTGCTTTGATCGTTTACCGTAACTTCTCACGTTACTTGGGAATCGCTTGTGCTAACATTGGCTCAATCCTAAACCCATCAACAATCGTTATCGGTGGTGGTGTATCAGCTGCGGGAGAATTCCTTCTACAAGGTGTTCAAAAAGTCTACGATGAAAATACCTTCCCACAAGTACGCACAACTACTAAACTAGCTCTTGCAACTCTAGGAAATGACGCTGGAGTTATCGGAGCAGCATCACTTGTATTGCAATAAAATAGAAAAAGGAGAAAATTGCTTTCCAGAAGCGAGTGATTTTCCTCCTTTCTTTTTTTATGCTATACTAGTTAGGAAATAAATGAGGTGAGAGTAAATGACAAAATCAGATACGATTTTTAAAGAGAATATTGAACGCATTCTAAAGGAAGGTGTTTTCTCAGAGCAAGCACGTCCCAAGTACAAGGATGGGACAGTTGCCAACTCTAAGTACGTAACGGGTGCCTTTGCAGAGTATGACTTGGCCAAGGGGGAATTCCCCATTACAACCTTGCGTCCCATTGCAATCAAATCAGCTATCAAAGAAGTTCTCTGGATCTACCAAGACCAGTCTAATAGCCTAGAAGTTCTCAATGACAAGTACAATGTTCACTACTGGAATGACTGGGAAGTGGGAAATACGGGAACCATTGGTGAGCGCTATGGTGCTGTTGTTAAGAAACACGACATTATCAATAAGCTTCTCAAGCAGTTGGAAGTCAACCCTTGGAACCGTCGCAATATCATTTCGCTCTGGGATTACCAAGCTTTCGAAGAAACAGAAGGACTACTCCCATGCGCCTTTCAGACCATGTTTGATGTCCGCCGTGTAGATGGAGAAATCTATCTGGATGCGACCTTGACCCAGCGTTCGAATGACATGTTGGTGGCCCACCACATCAATGCTATGCAGTACGTGGCTCTTCAAATGATGATTGCCAAGCATTTCGGCTGGAAGGTTGGGAAGTTCTTCTACTTCATCAACAATCTCCATATCTATGACAATCAATTTGAACAAGCTCAGGAATTGCTCCGTCGTGAGCCATCAAACTGCCAACCACGTTTGGTCTTGAATGTGCCAGATAAGACCAATTTTTTTGATATTAAAGCAGAGGACTTTGAGTTGGTGGATTATGACCCTGTCAAGCCACAGTTGAAGTTTGACCTAGCTATTTAAAAGAATAGAAAAAAGAAGTTGAGAAAATAAATCCCAACTTCTTTTGTTTCTTAACGTGATACGCGGCGACGAGCTGCTTTTTTACGGTTTTCTTCGATGAAAGCTGCTTTTTGCTCTTCTGGTTCGATCACTTTCTTTTTAAATGCGTATACTGCACCTGCGACTGCAGCGACAGTTCCTGCGACACCTGTTACAAGACCTTTAGCGAATCCTTTAGCCATGAGTCTTCCTCCTTTATCTTCTTAATCAGCCAGCCCCCTCAAGAGGTCACATTTTTCTGACTGACCTTTTTGTGTTATAATAATAGTAACGAAAAAATGGGAATTTTTCAAGGAAAAAAGATGAAAACAAAAATAATTGTGATTGTTGGACCGACTGCAGTTGGAAAAACAGCCCTTGCCATCGAAGTTGCAAAGCGTTTTAATGGCGAAGTGGTTAGTGGAGATAGCCAGCAAGTCTATCGAGGTCTGGATATAGGGACGGCTAAGGCTAGTCCAGAAGAGCAGGCAGCTGTTCCTCATCATTTAATCGATGTTAGAGAGGTAACCGAGTCTTACTCGGCTTTTGATTTTGTTTCAGAAGCTAAGAAGGCTATTGAGGATATTCAAAGCCGTGGCAAGCTAGCTATTATTGCTGGTGGGACTGGGCTTTATATCCAGAGCTTGCTTGAAGGCTACCACCTAGGTGGTGAGACTCCTCATGAGGAGATTTTAGCTTATCGAGCTAGTTTGGAGCCATATTCAGATGAGGAATTAGCCCATTTGGTGGAGCAAGCAGACCTTGAGATTCCCCAGTTTAATCGTCGTCGTGCGATGCGTGCCTTGGAAATTGCCCATTTTGGTCAGGATTTGGAAAATAAAGAGAGTCTATATGAACCGCTGATTATCTGCTTGGACGATGAGCGCAGTCAGCTTTATGAGCGTATCAATCACCGAGTGGACCTGATGTTTGAAGCTGGACTTCTAGACGAAGCTAAGTGGTTGTTTGACCATTATCCAGATGTGCAGGCTGCTAAAGGGATTGGTTACAAGGAACTCTTTCCTTACTTCCGTGGAGAGCAGACCTTGGAGGATGCTAGTGAGAGTCTCAAACAGGCGACTCGTCGTTTTGCCAAACGTCAGTTGACCTGGTTCCGTAATCGCATGCAGGTGACCTTTTATCAGATTGGAGAAACTGGTGTAAAAGATCGCATTTTAAGCCAGATAGAGGAGTTTTTAGATGATTGAAACGGAGAAAAAAGAGGAACGGGTCCTGCTCATTGGTGTAGAATTGCAGGGCATGGACAATTTTGATCTCTCTATGGAAGAATTGGCCAGTTTAGCGAAAACAGCAGGGGCAGTCGTTGTAGATAGCTACAGACAAAAACGTGAAAAATATGATTCCAAGACCTTCGTCGGCTCTGGTAAGTTAGAAGAAATTGCGCTTATGGTGGATGCAGAAGAAATTACCACTGTCATCGTCAACAACCGTTTAACTCCACGGCAAAATGTCAATTTAGAAGAAGTTCTGGGTGTCAAGGTCATTGACCGTATGCAGTTGATTTTGGATATCTTTGCCATGCGAGCTCGAAGCCATGAAGGGAAGCTCCAAGTTCACCTAGCTCAGCTCAAATATCTCTTGCCTCGCTTGGTTGGTCAGGGAATTATGCTCAGTCGTCAGGCAGGGGGAATTGGTTCCCGTGGACCTGGTGAAAGCCAGCTGGAGCTGAATCGTCGTAGTGTTCGCAATCAAATTACGGATATCGAGCGCCAGCTCAAGGTGGTTGAGAAAAATCGGGCGACTGTCAGAGAAAAACGTTTGGAGTCCAGCACCTTTAAGATTGGTTTGATTGGTTACACCAATGCTGGGAAATCAACCATCATGAACACTTTGACCAGTAAGACACAGTATGAAGCAGACGAGCTCTTTGCGACTTTGGACGCGACAACTAAGAGTATCCATCTGGGAGGCAATCTCCAAGTAACTTTGACAGATACAGTTGGCTTTATTCAAGATTTGCCGACAGAGTTGGTGTCCAGTTTCAAGTCAACCTTGGAAGAAAGCAAGCATGTGGACCTTCTGGTTCATGTTATCGATACCAGCAATCCTTACCATGAGGAGCATGAAAAAACAGTCCTGTCCATCATGAAAGACCTGGACATGGAAGATATTCCTCGCTTGACCCTTTATAATAAAGCGGATTTGGTGGAGGATTTTACGCCGACCCAAACGCCTTATGCCCTCATTTCTGCCAAGTCTGAGGATAGTCGTGAGAACTTGCAGACACTATTTTTAGAGAAAATCAAGGATATTTTTGAATCTTTTACCCTGCGCGTGCCTTTTTCTAAGTCCTACAAGATTCATGATTTAGAAAGTGTTGCGATTCTTGAAGAACGTGATTATCAGGAAGACGGCGAAGTGATTACAGGCTACATTTCCGAGAAAAATAAATGGAGGTTAGAGGAATTTTATGACTGATATTAAAACCTTGGCTCTAAAATATGGGGGCTATACAAGTCTGGATAAGGTCTATCTGGATCAACTTCTAGCTGGTAAAACAGAGCAAGAGCAGTTGGCACTGATCACTCCTCCGCCTAGCGTGGTCAATGCTTATTTTGCAGAACTCTACCAGAAAAAAAGTCCTGAGGCTGCGACGGATTATTTTGCGGAACTCAGTCAGGAACTGAATCTTTACAATACTGAGCCAAGTTTCACCCTAGAAAATAAGCCTTTTATTCGGCTTAATCTGTCGGGTAAATCCTTTGGTTTTTGTTATGAGAGTGAGGGTCTGGGTCGGATTTTCTCTGAAAATGAAGAGAAGATTTCGGATGACTTGCTTTTTGAAATTGCGCAAATTTTCCCCCATCAACTGGTCTTTGAAGAGTCTGGTAAGATTTACATGAAGGCTGTTGTAGATGAGGAAGTTGTTAGCATGGAGAGTCTCACAGCTTTGACTGATTTGGAAAGCTTGGCTGATGGTCGTAAACGTCTCAAAGCCTACAGTCAAGAGGATTTATTGCAAGAAGCTAGAGCTTTTACTGGCAAGCGCTATTTCCGATCGGAAAACCGCACAGCCATGTTATATATTGATTAATTAGAAAGTATCGAATGGATATTCAATTTTTAGGAACGGGGGCAGGTCAGCCCTCTAAAGCCCGCAATGTTTCCAGTCTCGCCCTGAAACTCTTGGACGAGATTAACGAAGTCTGGCTCTTTGACTGTGGAGAAGGTACGCAAAATCGCATTCTGGAAACCACAATTCGACCACGTAAGGTCAGCAAAATCTTTATTACCCACCTACATGGAGACCACATCTTTGGCTTGCCAGGTTTCCTTTCTAGCCGTGCCTTTCAGGCCAATGAAGAGCAGACAGATTTGGAAATCTATGGACCTCAGGGAATCAAGTCATTTGTCTTAACCAGCCTTCGTGTGTCAGGTTCTCGTCTGCCCTACCGCATTCATTTCCATGAGTTTGACCAAGATTCCCTTGGGAAAATCCTTGAGACCGATAAATTCACTGTGCATGCAGAGGAGTTGGACCACACTATTTTCTGCGTTGGCTATCGTGTCATGCAAAAGGACTTGGAAGGAACTTTAGATGCTGAAAAGCTCAAGGCAGCTGGAGTCCCATTTGGCCCACTTTTTGGGAAAATCAAGAACGGGCAGGATGTTGTTTTGGAAGATGGAACTGAAATCAAGGCAGCAGACTATATCTCAGCTCCACGTCCAGGTAAGATTATCACCATTCTGGGTGACACCCGAAAAACCAATGCTAGTGTGCGTCTGGCTGTCAATGCCGATGTCCTTGTCCATGAATCGACTTATGGCAAGGGTGATGAAAAAATTGCTCGTAACCATGGCCACTCTACTAACATGCAAGCTGCACAAGTAGCGGTAGAAGCAGGTGCCAAACGCCTCTTGCTTAACCATATCAGTGCCCGTTTCCTCTCAAAAGATATCAGCAAGCTCAAGAAAGATGCTGCTAGCATTTTTGAAAATGTCCATGTGGTCAAAGACTTGGAGGAAGTGGAAATCTAGCAGTCACAGAAAGGATAAGTATGCCTACTATTCTCATTACTGGAGCTAGCGGTGGCCTGGCCCAAGAAATGGTTAAACTTCTGCCAAATGACCAACTCATCTTGCTTGGTAGAAATAAGGAAAAATTAGCCCAACTCTACGGAAATCATCCCCATGCAGAATTGATGGAAATCGATATTACCGATGACTCAGCCTTAGAATCTCTGGTAACTGACCTCTATCTCCGTTATGGCAAGATTGATGTCTTAATTAACAATGCTGGTTACGGGATTTTTGAGGAATTTGACCAGATTTCCGACCAAGATATTCATCAGATGTTCGAGGTCAATACCTTTGCCCTAATGAATCTGTCTCGTCGCCTTGCGGCTCGAATGAAGGAAAGTCAAAAAGGCCATATCATCAATATTGTTAGTATGGCAGGTTTGATCGCTACTGGCAAGTCTAGTCTCTACTCAGCCACTAAGTTTGCGGCCATTGGGTTTTCAAATGCTCTGCGTCTCGAACTCATGTCTTACGGTGTTTATGTAACGACGGTCAATCCAGGACCAATCCGCACAGGATTTTTTGACCAAGCCGACCCAGATGGAATCTATCTCAAGTCGGTTGACCGCTTCCTTTTAGAGGCAGATGTAGTGGCTAAAAAGATTGTTAAGATTATTGGAAAAAACAAACGGGAACTCAATCTTCCGATTTTGTTGAACCTAGCCCATAAGTTTTATACTCTCTTTCCCAAGCTAGCTGATAAGTTGGCAGGGGAGACTTTTAATTATAAATAAAAAGAACCAATGCGTAGGTTGTTGCTGGCCTACATATTGGTTCTTATTATTTCTCAACTATCAAACTGGACTTCTTCTAGTAGATAGTCGATAAAGCGTTCGCCCATCTTAGATAGGCTGGTTTTTTCATGCTGGATATAGACTAGCTCAATTGGGTCGTCAATGTCCAGTGGGATGGAAACGATGTTATCTCCGTTAAGATTGCTGTTCAAAATCCCTGTCGCAATGGTATAACCATCCAAACCAATCAAGAGATTAAAGAGGGTGGCACGGTCACTAACCACGATGGATTTTTTGTGGTGTTCTTGGGAAAGGATTTCCTCTGAGAAGTAGAAGGAGTTGTGCGTCCCCTGGTCATAGCTGAGGTAAGGGAAGTTTTCCAAATCAGACAGTTTGACCTTGTCTTTCTTTGCCAGAGGATTAGTCTTGCTGACAAAGATATGCGGTTGCGCTGTGAAGAGATGGTGAGCCAGCAGGTGATTGTCATCCAGCATCTTGGTTAAAACATCACGGTTGTAGCTGTTCAAAAATAGGACACCGACCTCACTACGGAAGTTCTTGACGTCGTCGATAATTTCCCAAGTCCGAGTTTCACGAAGAAAAAGCTCGTATTTTTCCATATCGCTTTTCTTGAGCAGAGAGACGAAAGCGTTGACAACGAAGGCATAGTGTTGAGACGAAACGCTAAAGAGTTCGCGGTGGGCAACAGGATTTTTATAGCGTTCTTCTAGAAGCTGAGTTTGCTCGACAACCTGACGGGCATAAGAGAGAAATTCCATCCCATCACGGGTCAAGGTGATCCCCTTGGGATTGCGGATAAAAATTTCAATGCCCATTTCATTTTCCAAATCTCTCACAGCATTGGAAAGACTAGGCTGAGTGATAAAGAGCTGCTTGGCTGCCTCATTCATGGAGCCAGTTTCGACGATTTTGATAATATAATGTAATTGTTGAATTCTCATGTTTTTATTGTACCACACTTGCGTCAGAATCGCCAAAGAAGATTAAAAAGTAGCTGAACAAGAGATTGTTCAGCTACTTTTTAATTGGGCACTATAAAAATTTTTCTCGAAAATAAGAAACTTGCACGATTTACTCATTACTTATCCAGTACTAGAGTTTATATTAGTTATTGTAAAGATGATCATCTAAAAGAAGGAAGGAGGCAACCTTATTGCTAAAAATACAAGTCGTCCAGAGATTGATTCTCTAAGTTTCGAGGTTGAAAACCAAGAACTTTCCGGGCAATCAGAAGCTAGTGGTACACAGCTTTTAAAATGACACTAGCAGGTCTCTGTGGATTGTGTTTCACCTATTCCTATGAGTGTACGAGAAATAATGTTCGCTGTTAGATAAAACAAAAGGAAAATTCTAGTGTTTTATTACAAAACATTGACAACATTTTGATTTGGTGTTATATTTACGGGGAGAAATACAAATAAAACAAGACAACTTTGAGATTGATTCTTTGGATTATGGAAATTAATAGCCAAGAATTGGATGGTAAATCTGCTGCTGGGTGGCGTACGACTGTTAGATTAACAGCATAGGGGCGCGGTGATTGGTGATTTACATATTCTTATGAATGTATTTCGCCAAACGTGCGCTGTGGATAAAACTCTCTATTTTTTAACAGGAGGATAAAATGGAAGGAATTATTGGAACACTAGATTTCTATGCACCTGTACTGGTCTTAGGAGTTGTTGTCATAGGGATTGTTTACTTTATGAAAAAAAGAAATGATCGCAAATAATCAACATCGACCGATACCTGAAAAAGGCATCGGTTTTTTATAACTTGAATATATTGCACAAAATACTCATGGCAAACCTTGAAAGAAACCGTATAATGAGAGCGTAATAAAGAAACGGAGGAATGAAATGATGAAACAGCTTATCGTGATAGGATTAACGAAAACATTTGGTCAAGGGGATAATATCGTTCATGCTTTATTAGAGGTGAATTTGTCCGTTGAAAAAGGTGAATTTCTGGCAATTATGGGTGCCAGTGGTAGTGGAAAAACAACACTCCTCAACTGTATTTCAACGATTGATAAACCAACATCAGGTGAGATTCGATTTGAAGATTTTAACATCATCCATGCCAAGGAAAATGAGCTAGCTGACTATCGTGCTAAAAACATTTCCTATATTTTCCAAGCTTACAACTTGGTGGAAACCTTGACAGTTTATGAAAATATTGTTCTACCTCTTCAAATTCAGGGGAAAAATATCAAAAAACATCAGGATAAGATTGAGGAAATTTTGGATAAATTGGCCATCCAAAACTTAAAAGATAAGTTTCCTAATCAGTTATCAGGTGGTCAGCGACAACGTGTGGCAACTGCTAGAGCCTTGATTGATGATTCTAAACTGATTATCGCAGATGAGCCGACAGGAGCCTTGGATTCTGCCAATTCTGAAAAACTGATGGCGCTTTTGCAGGAAATCAATAAAAGTTTTGGTATTACCATTTTATTGGTTACGCATGCCCCTGCTGCAGCCAAGTACTCTTCACGGATGGTGCTACTTAGCGATGGAAAGATTATGGATGATTTGGAACGTAACAGCTTATCTAATGAACAGTATTTGCAAGAGATTTACAGCCGTACCAGATAGGAGGGGGAGAGTATGTATCCAAAATTGATTTTACGAAATGTATTTCGAAATTTACAGACCTATACCATCTATTTTTTCAGTCTGACCTTGATTTATAGCTTGCTCTACGCTTTTAATGCTTTACCAAGCCATCCAGTGATGCAAAGTTTATCAGGAGCAAAGGAAATGTTGACGACGGTGATGAGTCAGTACATGGGCTTGCTTTCCTATCTGATTCTATCGGCGATTGCCTTTCTCGTCGTTTATTCCACAAACTTTGTCCTGGGACGGCGTAAGAAAGAGCTGGGACTTTATGCAACGCTGGGAATGAAGAAGAAGCAGATTATCGGTACCCTGTTCTTTGAAACCATGCTGGTCAATATCTTTTCCTTGATTCTAGGTTTCTTGCTTGGATTGATTTTACTGGTCATTCTAGCTAAGATTGCATCTGAGTTTTTCATGGCCAATTACTTTGGTAGTCTGCTTTTCTTTGATAGCAAGTCTGTCATCTTACTAGTTTATTCCTATTTGGTAACCAGTTTTATTGTAGGTGTCATGGACATTCTTGCCTTTAGAAAGCAAAATATCATTGCACTTATTCAAGAAAATGGGGTCAAAAAATCTGCCTTGGCAAAAGGCAAGCCAGTTCTCCAAGTACTTCTCTTTATTCTTTCGACAGCTGTTATCGGCTTTGGTGCTCTCTATTTTTCAGACTATCATCATCTATCATTCTTGAAAAGCTGGGGTATCTTGCTGGTATCTATCTTCGTGATTTTTGTGATTTTATTTTACAATACCTTGAGCCATTTTATCTTGGTCTCCCTTAGAAAACTGCCTCAAACCTACTATAACAAACTAAACACTTTTAAAATCCGTCAATTTTCAAAACAAGCTGATAGTAATTCGGTCACGTTGGCTGTCTTATCCTTGACCTTGACACTGGCTCTCAGCTTACTCGTTTTTAGTGGTAGTGCCTATACGACTATGAACCGAGAGCTGAACAAATACTCACCTTATGATGTAACTGTCAATCTCTACCGTGGTAAAGAGTTTCAATTTTCTCAGGAATCTGTCAAAGACAGATTGAAAGCCGATGGCTTTGACTTTAACCTCATCAAAGAGGAGTACAGCTGCCCTATCTATTCTAGTGATTTAACTTATAAAGATTTGATTGATACCAGCAATCTCTGGGAGCATGATAAGAAACTTCCTGAATCAAAAGTACCGATTTTAGGAATTTCTGCCTACAATCATCTCCGCAAACTGCAAGGGAAAAAAGCGATTGACTTGGCAGAAGACCAATTTCTAGTCAATGCCAATTATAAAGGAACTGCCAAGCAGATCCAGGACTTTCTATCAACGACCAAAACCTTCATGATTAACGGTCATTCTCTCAACCTTGCCTCTTCAAAGCCACTTGAAACAGTTTACTTTTTATCTTCAGTAACTACAAATGACTCAGGAACCTTGATTGTACCAGATAAGGTAGTAGTTGGATTGACGGAAGACCACACGACCTATGTTGCCAATTTCAAGGAAAATATAGACAAACGGGAAGTAGAAACATTCTTGAGTCAGTGGATTGAAAAATACTACTTCACTCGTGATGGAGCAGAGTTGAATTCGTTCACCTATCAAACCAAAGGAAGTATTTTCGAGGTTTACCTTGGATTTATGGGCGTCATTGTCTTTGTCATGATTTTTGTCAGTGTTATTTTTATCATTATTTCCCTCAGTATCTTGTCCCTTCAAACTTCAACAAGTGCTTTGGATAGTGTAAATGATTATCAAATCTTATACCTTCTTGGGAATAAGAGGAAGCAAAATCGTACTATTCTTTTGCAACAGATTCTAAGTTATTTCTTGGTTCCGCTGGTCATCGCAGGTCCGCTAGCATTTGCCTTGAGTACCGCTCTTTTGGGCTATTTTGAGAACTTCGCTAATACCAGCATTTCTATTGATATCACCTATCTGGGAGTAGCGGTTTTACTCTTTGTCCTTTACTTGCTAGTGACTTACAGAGTAAGTTGGCAAATTATTGAAAATTAAGTCAAATACCAGAGTTGCCAATCCGACAATTCTGGTATTGTGTTATAATGATATTAAAGTAGTTCAGGAAGTGGATACATATGAAACAGTTTGTCAAATCGCTCTCGAAAAACTCACTTTTATTGTGGTGGTTGACGATTTTTAATCATCTAGCTTTAATGATTTATATTTATTATAGGATTCCTCTGGACTTTTCGACAGATTTTTCCTTGCAGATGGTTTTATTGCTGATTATTGCTTTAATTGTATTTAGCTATATTTGTAATATTGTGACCTTTCGGTATAGTGAGTTGAAACTTTGGTTGCTCCTGATGATGTTTCTCATTAGCTGGCAATCCATATTTAATCAAGGAGTTGCGAGCACCCTGTTGCACTTTTTTGATATTCTTCATCCGCTCAACTCTTTTTTATTGGTGTATAGTTCTCTGTCTATTATCTTTCTGGGAGAGAAAATAGGAGAAGAACTGTTGAGTGTGTCCTTTGTGTTGACACTAATCACCATTAGTTCGTATCTATTAAGTCCTTCAATTTTTCTATTTCTGTCCTTGTTTGCGTCTTTCTTTTTAAACCTTGTTCCCTTGATTTTACTGATTTTATATCATAAAGAGTTGAAAAGTAAACTCAAGTATCAGAGACGAAATTTGTGGATATTAGCTTTAATATTGCCTCTTTCTTATTTCTTTTTATATATCAATACGAGGGGCTCAGGAGTGATGAACCTAGTCTGGTATCTGGAAATTGTTGGCATTTTAGCTTTTTTACACTTCAAAACGATTATCAGCTCTCTTCAAAAAAAGGTATCAGAGTTAAAATTGTCCTATATAAAAGCTTTTTCACGCTTGTTTTTACTGGTTATGTTTTTGTTAGTAGGCATTTTCATCATCTTTCATTTAGACTTAAACACGAGCTTTTTGGTATTGAATATCATGTTACTATTGTTCGGGATTTGTTCGGAAGAATTGATTCGCCTTTTTCGTTCTGCTGAAATGCTAGATGCTAGGGATTATGTAAAAGTTCTCTTTTTAAAGCGTAACCGTATGGTGAAAAGTCTGCTGGCAAATGAAGACACAGAACAACAGTTCTCCGAATTTCTTCACAATGAAATCCTGCAAAATGTGATGGCGATAAAAAATTTTAATAAATATAGTAGCAATCAAGCTTTTGGTGAACAGATCAATCTGGTGACAGAGGAGTTGGTTCAGCGGATTCGTGAGCGGATGGATTATTATCAGCCAATGGTAGAAACAGACGAGCAGTTAGACATACAGTATCAAGGGCTGATTAATCGGATTGTCAAGCGCTATCACGCAGAAAATGAAGTCGTCACACAGTTTCCTGCCCACTTTAGGCTTTTATCTCCTTACGATAAAATTGCCTATCGTCTGGTTGAGGAGTTGGCGACCAATGCCGTTAAGTACGCTAGTGGTGGAACGATTTCTTTGAAGATTGATGTACATGATGACACTATTTTTATCATTTCTGAAAATGACTGCCTTCAAACAGAAAAATCCTTAGGTTATGGCTTGAAAAATATGTCTAATAAAATTAGTGTTTTAGGTGGTCAAATGCAGATTTTTGAAAATAATAAGAGATTTCGTGTAGAAATTACTCTCCCGATTGATAAGGAGTTGTGTTATGAAAATTTTGTTAATTGATGATCATAAATTATTTAGCCAAAGTATCAAGATGATTTTAGAGTTATCGGAAAACATTAAAAAGGTCCAGTTAGTAGATAATTTTTCGACTATTTCGGAGATTGCTTTTAATGACTACGACATTATTTTGATTGATATCAACCTGACGAGTCTGTATCAAGCTGATGGGCTGACCTTGGCACAAGAGATTATCGACAATGGTTGTTCTAGTAAGGTTGTGATTTTGACAGGTTACAGCAAAAAGATGTATGAACACCGAGCTAAAGCTATGGGGGCTTATGGATTTCTAGATAAAAGTATGGATCCAGATGAGTTGGTGAAAAAACTGGAAAAGATTTATCTAGGAGGTAAGATCTTTTCAGATGAAGTGATGGTAGAGGTGCTAACACCACGAGAAATCGAGATACTAGAACTGGTTAGAAATGGCTTGACTATTGATGATGTCTGTGACAAGGTCTATGTGAGTAAACGTACAGTTTCCAATCACCTGGCCAATATCTTTTCAAAATTAGGAGTGGCTAACAGGCAGGAGGCGATTCACATCGCTGAGCAGTTGGGTTATTTTCCACCAGATTAAAAAGTTGCAGAAGATGCAGCTTTTTTAAATTCTGTGATACTTCTTGTGTGAGTCTCTTCTTGAAAAAAACACAAAATTTTGCTAGAATGAGTCTTATGAAAACATTCTATGATGTGCAGCAATTCCTCAAACGATTTGGTATTATTGTTTACATGGGAAAACGCTTATATGATATTGAACTGATGAAGTTGGAACTCTCTCGGATTTACGATGCAGGGTTGATGGACAAATTAGACTATCTAGAGGCAGAAGCGGTTCTACGCAGAGAGCACAAGGTAGAATTGGATTATATTGAGAAAAATGGAGAAAAGAACTAATGGTTACTTGGATTTTGTGGGCACTTATACTGGCAATGTTGGCATGGATGGGCTTTAACTATCTTCGTATTCGCCGTGCGGCTAAAATTGTAGACAATGAGGAGTTTGAAGCCTTGATTCGTACGGGTCAATTGATTGATTTGCGTGATCCAGCAGAATTCCACAGAAAACATATTCTTGGGGCTCGCAATATTCCTTCAAGTCAGTTGAAAACTAGTCTTGCAGCCCTTCGTAAAGACAAACCTGTCCTTCTTTACGAAAACCAACGTGCGCAACGAGTTACAAATGCAGCTCTTTACTTGAAAAAACAAGGTTTTTCTGAGATTTATATCCTTTCTTATGGCTTGGATTCTTGGAAAGGGAAAGTGAAGACTAGCTAACCTTATTTCCAAATTAGCCGAATGATAGGATGAAGCTATTGTTTTATAGTATAATTAATTTGTATAAAATTTAAGGAGTTCTTAGAACATGAAAGAAAAGAAGAAAAATCCACTTTTTGTGGGTATCTTGTCGATTATTCTTGGTTTGTTATTTCCGTTGGGAGGTATTGGTTTAGGTATTACCAGTTTATTGTATGCTAACTCACTTCAAAAAGAATCTGGACTAGACTATAAAACAGAGAAAATTATAGCTATTGTAGCGATTGTAGTTTCCGTAATTAATTGGGTTTTAGGATTGATTCTTTTTATGAATTAAGTAGTGTAAAACAAAAAAGCTTTATTTGAAAGCTTTTTTGTTTTATCCACTTTTTTCTAAGTAGTTTTTAATGATTTTCAATTCCTCTTGGTTCAAGGAACGGTATTGACCTTCTGCTAGTTCTGAGTCTAAAGTGAAATCACCAAACTGAATTCGTTTGAGGGAGGTCACCTTGACACCAACCGAGAGGAACATTTTCTTAACCTGATGAAATTTTCCTTCTGAAATGGTGATGGAGGCTTGACTGAGGGAAGGACTTGCAGATAGAATCTCTAGTCTTGCAGGTTTACAGACAGTGCCATCTAAAAAGACAATTCCTTTTTGAAAGGTTTGGTTATGGTCAGGTGTTAGAAGTCCATTAACCTCAACTTGATAAGTCTTATCGACATGATATTGGGGATGGAGGAGCTGAAATCCCAAGGGACCGTTATCGGTCAAGAGGAGGAGGCCAGTCGTATCTCGGTCTAGTCGGCCGATAGCATAGAGCTTGTCAGACTGGATGTCAGGCGGAAGGAGGTCCATGATGGTTGGAAGTTCCCTGTCTTTATTGGCTGTAACGACACCAGCAGGTTTATGAAGCATAAGGTAGGTGTGCTCATAGCCTTGAACGATTTGTCCTTGAAAAAGGAGTTCTTGTAGACCTGTATCGATATTTTGGGCTAGGGAGCGGGCAGGGCAACCATCGACTAGAATTTCTCCTCTGAGTAAGGCTTGTTTCATGGCCTTTCGGCTGATTTTTTCTTGGGCTAATAAATTATCTAAACGCATACTGTGCCTATCTTATCATAAGTAGCTTGCTTTGAAAAGGCTTGACGTGAAAAGAAAAGCAGAGTGAAAACATTTACACTTGCTTGAGTTATGTTATTTACCTGAAATTATGGTATAATCGTTCAGTTAGAAAATAAATTTTGAATATTATAGAGGAAATCATGACAAAATTAAGAGAAGATATCCGTAACATTGCGATTATCGCCCACGTTGACCACGGTAAAACAACCCTCGTTGACGAATTATTGAAACAATCAGAAACGCTTGATGCACGTACTGAATTGGTTGAGCGTGCTATGGACTCAAATGATATCGAAAAAGAGCGTGGAATTACCATTCTTGCTAAAAATACAGCCGTTGCCTATAACGGAACTCGTATCAATATCATGGACACACCAGGACACGCGGACTTCGGTGGAGAAGTTGAGCGTATCATGAAAATGGTTGACGGTGTTGTCTTGGTCGTAGATGCTTACGAAGGAACAATGCCACAGACTCGTTTCGTATTGAAAAAAGCTTTGGAACAAGACCTTGTCCCAATCGTGGTTGTTAACAAAATCGATAAGCCATCAGCTCGTCCAGCAGAAGTAGTGGACGAAGTCTTGGAACTTTTCATCGAGCTTGGTGCAGATGATGACCAGCTTGACTTCCCAGTGGTGTATGCTTCAGCGATCAACGGAACTTCTTCATTGTCAGATGATCCAGCTGACCAAGAAGCGACTATGGCACCAATCTTTGACACAATTATCGACCATATCCCAGCTCCAGTAGACAACTCAGATGAGCCTTTGCAGTTCCAAGTATCACTTTTGGACTACAACGACTTCGTTGGACGTATCGGTATCGGTCGTGTCTTCCGTGGTACTGTTAAAGTTGGTGACCAAGTTACCCTTTCTAAACTTGACGGCACAACTAAAAACTTCCGTGTTACAAAACTCTTCGGTTTCTTTGGTTTGGAACGTCGTGAAATTCAAGAAGCCAAAGCAGGTGACTTGATTGCCGTTTCTGGTATGGAAGACATCTTTGTCGGTGAAACCATTACTCCGACAGATGCAGTAGAGGCTCTTCCAATCCTACACATCGATGAGCCAACTCTTCAAATGACTTTCTTGGTTAACAACTCACCATTTGCTGGTAAAGAAGGTAAATGGGTAACTTCTCGTAAGGTGGAAGAACGCTTGCAGGCAGAATTGCAAACAGACGTTTCCCTTCGTGTTGATCCAACTGATTCACCAGATAAATGGACTGTTTCAGGTCGTGGAGAATTGCACTTGTCAATCCTTATCGAAACAATGCGTCGTGAGGGATATGAACTTCAAGTATCTCGTCCAGAAGTTATCGTAAAAGAAATCGACGGTGTTAAATGTGAGCCATTTGAGCGTGTACAAATCGACACTCCAGAAGAATACCAAGGGTCTGTTATCCAAAGCCTTTCTGAACGTAAGGGTGAAATGTTGGATATGATTTCAACTGGTAATGGTCAAACTCGTTTGGTCTTCCTTGTTCCAGCGCGTGGTTTGATCGGATATTCAACTGAGTTCTTGTCAATGACTCGTGGTTACGGTATCATGAACCATACCTTCGACC
The DNA here is from genome assembly GCF_041432345.1 of Streptococcus sp. 27098_8_103. GTDB lineage: Bacteria > Bacillota > Bacilli > Lactobacillales > Streptococcaceae > Streptococcus > Streptococcus mitis_BV. Next base: position 43,922 of record NZ_JAPVZK010000008.1, on the reverse strand, counting down.
AATACTTGCCATTGATTCCAGGTGAAATTGGTGGTCGTCACCGTGGTGCCCTTGTTTCTATCGATGCTGGTAAGGCTACAACTTACTCAATCATGTCTATCGAAGAACGTGGTACGATCTTTGTCAACCCAGGTACTGAAGTTTACGAAGGAATGATCATCGGTGAAAACTCTCGTGAAAACGACTTGACAGTTAACATCACGAAGGCGAAACAAATGACCAACGTCCGTTCAGCTACTAAGGACCAAACAGCTGTTATCAAGACACCTCGTATCTTGACCCTTGAAGAGTCTCTTGAGTTCTTGAACGACGATGAGTACATGGAAGTAACGCCTGAGTCTATCCGTTTGCGTAAACAAATCCTTAACAAGGCAGAGCGTGAGAAAGCTAACAAGAAGAAAAAATCAGCTGAATAAGAGCTAGAAAGAGATAAAGATGGTTTATTTAATCATAGGACTCCTCTTATTACTACTCTATGTATTTGCGACACCAGAAAGCATTAAAGGGACAGTTAATATCGTCCTTGTCGTCTTTGCTTTCGTAGCATTGCTGATTTTGCTCATGTTGTCAGTTCTGCAAATCTTTCAGCTACCGACAGAATTCTTTATCGCAATCGCTATGCTCTTCCTAGCATACTTTAGCTTGCGAGATATTACCCTCATGTCGGTTAATAAAAGTAAAAGAAGATAAAAAGAGAGTTTCGGCTCTCTTTTTGCTTGTTAGAATGCTGAATATGAGCATTTTCGTTTAGAATTATTTCCATAAAAATGGTAAAATAGTAAGAGTAGAAATGGAGTTCGAGACATGAAAGTAATAGATCAATTTAAAAATAAGAAAGTCCTTGTTTTAGGTTTGGCCAAGTCTGGTGAATCTGCAGCTCGTTTGTTGGATAAGCTGGGTGCCATTGTGACAGTAAATGACGGGAAACCATTCGAGGACAATCCAGCTGCGCAAAGTTTGTTGGAAGAAGGGATCAAGGTTATCACAGGTGGCCATCCTTTGGAACTCTTGGACGAAGAGTTTGCCCTCATGGTGAAAAATCCAGGTATCCCCTACAGCAATCCCATGATTGAAAAGGCATTGGCCAAGGGAATTCCAGTCTTGACTGAAGTGGAATTGGCTTACTTGATTTCAGAAGCACCGATTGTTGGTATTACTGGTTCAAATGGTAAAACAACCACAACGACTATGATTGGGGAAGTTTTGACTGCTGCTGGGCAACATGGTCTTTTATCAGGAAATATCGGCTATCCAGCCAGTCAAGTGGCTCAAACTGCGACAGATAAGGACACGCTTGTCATGGAACTTTCTTCTTTCCAACTCATGGGCGTTCAAGAATTCCATCCAGAGATTGCGGTTATTACCAACCTCATGCCAACTCATATCGATTATCATGGTTCATTTGAGGAATATGTAGCAGCCAAGTGGAATATCCAGAACAAGATGACAGCGGCTGATTTCCTTGTCTTGAACTTTAACCAAGACTTGGCAAAAGAATTGGCAAGAAAAACACAAGCTACAGTTGTACCATTCTCAACACAGGAAAAGGTTGATGGAGCTTATCTGGAAGATGGTCAACTCTACTTCCGTGGGGAAGTTGTCATGGCAGCGAATGAAATCGGAGTTCCAGGTAGCCACAATGTGGAAAATGCCCTTGCGACGATTGCTGTAGCCAAGCTTCGTAGTGTTGATAACCAAACCATCAAAGAAACTCTTTCAGCCTTTGGTGGTGTCAAACACCGTCTCCAGTTTGTGGATGAAATCAAGGGTGTCAAATTCTATAATGATAGCAAATCAACCAATATCTTGGCTACTCAAAAAGCCTTGTCAGGATTTGACAACAGCAAGGTCATTTTGATTGCAGGTGGTTTGGACCGTGGTAATGAGTTTGACGAATTGGTTCCAGATATTACTGGACTCAAGAAGATGGTCATTCTCGGTCAGTCTGCAGAACGTGTCAAACGGGCAGCAGATAAGGCTGGTGTGGCATATGTGGATGCTACTGACATTGCAGATGCGACCCGCAAGGCCTACGAGCTTGCGACTCAAGGAGACGTGGTTCTTCTCAGTCCAGCCAATGCCAGCTGGGATATGTATGCTAACTTTGAAGTACGTGGCGACCTCTTTATCGACACAGTAGCGGAGTTAAAGGAATAATATGAAAAAAATTGTCTTTACAGGTGGGGGGACGGTTGGACACGTAACCCTCAACCTTTTGTTAATGCCCAAGTTTATCGAAGATGGCTGGGAAGTCCACTATATCGGGGACAAGCGTGGTATCGAACACCAAGAAATCCTTAAGTCAGGTCTAGATGTCACCTTCCATTCTATTGCGACTGGAAAATTGCGTCGTTATTTCTCTTGGCAAAATATGCTGGACGTCTTCAAAGTTGGTTGGGGAATTGTCCAATCGCTCTTTATCATGTTGCGACTTCATCCACAGGCTCTTTTTTCAAAGGGGGGCTTTGTCTCTGTACCGCCTGTTATCGCTGCGCGTGTGTCTGGAGTGCCTGTCTTTATTCACGAATCTGACCTGTCTATGGGCTTGGCCAATAAAATCGCTTATAAATTTGCGACGAAGATGTATTCAACCTTTGAACAAGCTTCAAGTTTGTCTAAGGTCGAGCATGTGGGAGCAGTGACAAAGGTTTCTGACCAAAATACTCCAGAACCAGATGAATTGGTGGATATCCAAACCCACTTTAATTCCAAATTGCCAACTGTATTGTTTGTCGGTGGTTCTGCAGGTGCTCGTGTCTTTAACCAATTGGTGACAGACCATAAGAAAGAACTGACAGAGTGTTACAATATTATCAATCTAACTGGAGATTCTAGCCTGAATGAGTTGAGCCAAAATATTTTTCGTGTTGACTATGTGACCAATCTCTATCAACCCTTGATGGAATTGGCTGATATTGTTGTGACACGAGGTGGTGCCAATACGATTTTTGAGCTCTTAGCCATGGCAAAATTGCATGTTATTGTGCCACTTGGTCGTGAAGCTAGTCGTGGAGATCAGATTGAGAACGCAGCCTACTTTGTAAAAAAAGGCTATGCAGAAGAGCTTCAAGAAAGCGATTTGACCTTGGACAGTTTAGAAGAGAAGCTTTCTCACTTACTAAGCCACAAGGAAGGTTACCAAGCTAAGATGAAGGCTTCAAAGGAATTGAAATCTCTAGCAGATTTTTATCAATTGTTGAAAAAAGATTTATCATAAGGAAAGTAAATGTCAAAAGATAAGAAAAAAGAGGGCAAAGAAATCCTCGAAGAATTTAAAGAGTTATCAGAATGGCAGAAACGAAACCAGGAATATCTAAAAAAGAAGGCTGAAGAAGAGGCGGCCCTAGCTGAGGAGAAGGAAAAGGAAAGACAAGCTCGAATGGCTTCAAAATCTGAAAAGTCAGATGCAACCGAGGAGCAAGAGAGTGAATCTGATCCAAAAGACTCAAAATCAGCTAAGGAAGAGTCTGAAGAAAAAGTAGAAGAGTCAGAAGACGTCAAAAAAGAAGTACCCAAAGAAGAACCAAAATCTAAAGAGCCAAAGAAACAGAATAAACAGGATAAAAAAATAGAGAAAAAGCCTGTAAAGGAAAAACCGGTCAAACCGAAAATTCCAGGAGTTCATATCTGGCGGGCTATCTCGATTTTGTTTCTCAGTCTGCTTTTATTGGTTGTCTCTGTCTACTTGCTCAGTCCTTATGCGACCATGAAGGATATTCGTGTTGAGGGAACAGTGCAAACTACAGCTGATGATATTCGACAGGCTTCAGGCATTCAGGATTCGGATTATACGATTAACCTTCTGCTAGACAAGGCAAAATATGAAGAGCAGATCAAGTCTAATTATTGGGTTGAATCAGCTCAGCTTGTCTATCAATTTCCAACCAAGTTTACTATCAAGGTTAAGGAATATGATATTGTGGCCTACTATGTTTCTGGAGAAAGTCATTATCCAATCCTTTCAAGCGGTCAGCTTGAGACCAGTTCGGTGAGTTTGGTGAGTCTGCCAGAAACTTATATATCAGTTTTCTTTAATGACAGCGAACAAATCAAGACCTTTACCTCAGAACTTTCTCAAATTAGCCCCGAACTCAAGTCTGCTATCCAAAAGGTGGAACTAGCCCCAAGCAAGGTCACATCAGATTTAATTCGATTGACTATGAATGATTCGGACGAAGTTTTGGTTCCCCTTTCTGAAATGAGTAAGAAATTGCCTTATTACAGTAAGATTAAGCCTCAATTGTCAGAACCAAGTGTGGTCGACATGGAAGCTGGAATTTACAGTTATACTGTGGCGGATAAATTAATTATGGAGGCTGAGGAAAAAGCCAAACAAGAGGCTAAGGAAGCTGAGAAGAAACAAAAAGAGGAAGAGAAGAAAAGGCTAGAAGAACAGCAGAATAAATTGGAAGAAGAGAAGAAAAAATTGGAGGAAGAAAGCAATCGAAACCAAACAAGTCAGCGTTCATCGCGTCGCTAGGTTTAGCTTTTCTCCTATAGCTCTTTAGTGACCATGTTTTTACTTGACAAGTGCAAGTAGAAATAATAGAATAGTAAAAAACCTTTAAAGCAGTCCAGAGAGGCAGCTAAGGTTAGACGGTGAAAGGGTGGAGACTACCCATTTTTCGTGGAACCTTGCTGTTGGCAGGTTCCTTTTTTCATGGCTTCTTTTGGCCAGACTCTCTTACTAGCAAAGGTAAAAGGAGAAACCTATGCGAGAACATCGTCCAGTTATTGCTCTTGATTTTCCTAGTTTTGAGGCAGTCAAGGAATTCTTAGCTCTTTTCCCAGCAGAAGAAAGACTTTATCTTAAGGTAGGGATGGAGCTTTATTATGCAACGGGGCCTGAGATTGTGTCTTACTTGAAAGGCTTGGGGCACAGTGTCTTTTTGGATCTCAAGCTGCATGACATTCCCAATACAGTCAAATCAGCTATGAAGGTCCTGTCTCAGCTTGGTGTGGATATGACTAATGTTCATGCGGCTGGTGGTGTAGAGATGATGAAGGCGGCGCGTGAAGGTCTTGGAAGTCAAGCCAAATTGATCGCTGTCACTCAGCTCACATCAACATCAGAAGCTCAGATGCAGGATTTTCAAAATATCCAAACCAGCCTACAGGAGTCTGTGATTCATTATGCTAAGAAGACAGCTGAAGCTGGATTAGATGGTGTTGTTTGCTCAGCTCAGGAAGTGGAACTTATCAAGCAGGCCACCAATCCAGATTTTATCTGTCTGACACCGGGCATCCGTCCTGCAGGTGCTGCAGTAGGAGATCAAAAACGCGTCATGACGCCAGCAGATGCCTATCAAATCGGTAGTGACTATATCGTAGTGGGACGTCCCATTACCCAAGCTGATAATCCTGTTGTAGCTTATCATGCCATCAAGGATGAATGGACACAGGACTGGAATTAAAGAACTAGATTATAAAAAAGGAGAATACCATGACACTTGCTAAAGATATCGCTAGCCACCTCTTGAAAATTCAAGCCGTTTACCTCAAACCAGAGGAGCCTTTCACTTGGGCATCTGGTATCAAGTCACCCATTTATACGGATAACCGTGTGACCCTCGCCTATCCAGAAACTCGTACTCTCATTGAAAATGGTTTTGTAGATGCTATCAAAGAAGCCTTTCCTGAGGTTGAAGTGATTGCAGGAACTGCAACAGCTGGGATTCCACACGGAGCTATCATTGCTGATAAGATGAACTTGCCATTTGCCTATATCCGTAGCAAACCAAAAGACCACGGAGCTGGTAACCAAATCGAAGGCCGCGTAGCTCAAGGTCAAAAAATGGTAGTGGTTGAAGACCTCATTTCAACTGGTGGTTCTGTTCTTGAAGCCGTAGCCGCAGCTAAGCGAGAAGGAGCAGATGTGCTTGGAGTTGTAGCGATTTTCAGTTACCAATTGCCAAAAGCAGATAAGAACTTCTCAGATGCAGGTGTCAAACTTGTGACGCTTTCTAACTACAGTGAACTCATCCATCTAGCCCAAGAAGAAGGTTACATCACACCAGAAGGGCTCGATCTTCTAAAACGATTTAAAGAAGACCAAGAAAATTGGCAAAATGCCTAAGATATAGAAAATCAGGTAGTCACTAGGATTACCTGATTTTGTTTTTAATACTAAAGTTGAGCGATAACTTCCTCAGTTGTCAAAACTTGGTTGGCAATGTAGCCGTAGTTTGTTAGTGCAGCTTGGTAGGCTTCTTCACCTGGAGCACCGACAGCATCGTTAACAACAATGACATTGTAGCCTAATTCTATGAGTTCACGCATGTGTGAATCCACGCAGAGATTAGCATTCATACCAGCCAAGATGACGGTGTCGATACCATTTTTGCGGAGTTGAAGGTTAAGGTCGTTGCTTTCTGGGCCAAAGATTTTATGTCCGTTGACAACAATAGTATCTTCATCCAAAAATGGTTTAATCTCTTCAATCATATCTGCTCCAGAGCCTTCTGGAATTGCTGAATACTGGCTATCACGCCAAAACATTTCGTTTTCAATCATCATCGTTTCACCAGCAGCTTTAAATTGCCACTTGTGATCGTGTGGATAGAAGTAGTGCGGTGAGATAAAACGCTTGTAGCCACGCTCTTTAGCAAGAGCTAAAAGCTTTGTCAGATTTTCAATAGTATTAACTTTTTCAAGAACATCTTTAGTTGCTCCGAATCCTTTACCAGTAGATTTTAAGAATTCAACTTGCGGGTCTGTGATAACAAATGCGACATTTTTCTGATTGAACATGAGGTTCCTCCTAATATGATTTGATTAACAGCCAATAGGAATTTAGACTGTTAGTTTGATGATTTTCCAAATGGTAGTTTTAGTTACATACTGACCGTTCGGTACAATTATAATAACATCTAAAATTGAATTTGTAAATTAATTTGCTCAGAACAAAAAATTTTAATGATAAAACAGTGGCAAAAGGAGGTGGTTTCAATTGTTTGGTCTCAGACTCTGAATCTGCTATAATAGGAAAAAAGAGAGGTGAGTAGATGAGCGTTAAAGAGCGTATTTTACAAAGTGCTGAGGAATTGATTTATCAGAAGGGTTATGTGGCCACCTCCATCAGTGACATCATGGAGGCAGCTGATGTTGGCAAGGGACAGCTTTATTATTATTTCAAATCTAAGAAGGAAATTGGTTTGACGGTCATTCAAGATATTTTAGCAAAGTGGCGAAAAGAGCTTTTTGAAGATATTTTTGAAGCAGACAAGTCTGACAGTGACAAGTTTTCGGATATGATTGACTGGGTTTGTCAATTTCATGAAAGTCAGACAGTCTTTTATGGTTGCCCAATTGGTAATCTGATTGTGGAATTGTCCACAGAAGATGAGAACTTCCGCTGTCCTCTCAATGATTTTATGACCCAGTGGACAGAGAAGTTAGCCAGCCTCTTGCAAGACCTGCATGCTGACTGGTCAGAAGAACGGTCGCAGTTGCAGGCCCGTCAAGTCATCTCCAGTATTCAAGGCAGCATTGTCATTCTCAAAGTCAGCCAAGACATCCAAGTTTTGGAAAATAATATGACGGATTTGAAAAAGAATTATTGTTAATTTTTAGCCGAAGAATTAAAAGTATGTTAATTTATGGATTGTGGTTAGAGGTAAGAATGACAACAGATATTAAAACTGAAATTGGTCATAGAGTAAGACAGAAACGTGAACGTCACAAATTGACGAGAGAAGAGGTCTGTGGACAGAAGCTGACTTAATAATCAAACAGCTGATGCGTACTGAGCTTGGGCAATCCTTGCCAACAATTACTAAGTTACAATATTTATCTAAGCGATTAGAAGTTCCGATAGATACTTTTCTTGAAAATAAAGAACTAGCTCTTCCTGAGGAAGAGTTGCTGAGTCTAGACTTGATTGAAAGAATATTAGACTTGATAAGAACAGGGACAGGTAGTTTCGCTGAAGATATTTTTGATGATTATTTTAAGCAAGTAACACTAAAGCAAGTTTACACATTCAATGATTTACTATTAATTGATTATTTTGCTATGCAATGTCAAGACTTGATTTATAGAAGAGAGCATTAGATGATTTTCGGATTAAGTTGTTGAAACAGCAATTAGTTAGTGATGAAATGTATAATGTAGAGCTACTATCAGTTCTTTGTGCCATAGCGGTTGTTTATGTTGTTCATAATGACTATAAACATATGATATCTCTAGTAAAAAAGATGAATGAAATTTTATCAGTAACAACGTTGCAAGTCTATAAACCTGGAATTTCAGTATTTGAAGCTAAGTGCTATCTTTATTTTGAAAATGATAAAAATAAAGCAAAGGAACTTTATCACTCAGCAACTATACTAGCTGAACAATTTGATGATAAAGTATTAGAAAATGAAAAGATTATTTGAATTTCCATAACTTAAGAAAGTTTATCATTTTTAATTATCTCTGTAAAATGATTGAAAGTATGAAATTTCCAAACAAAATATTTGAAAAATTTTGAAAAAAGAGTTAGAATATTTTTTGTAATATACAAAGTAAACGCTTACTTATCAAGGAGGACATTTTATGTCATACAAAACAAGCAATGCAGAAGGTCATGTAGATTTCATCAATACCTATGATTTGGAGCCAATGGCGCAACAAGTTATTCCTAAAGCAGCATTTGGCTATATCGCTAGTGGGGCGGAGGATACTTTCACTTTGCGTGAGAATATTCGTGCCTTTAACCACAAACTCATCGTTCCTCATACACTTTGCAATGTAGAAAATCCAAGTACAGAGATTGAATTTGCAGGTGAAAAATTGTCTTCACCAATCATTATGGCGCCTGTTGCAGCTCATAAATTAGCAAACGAACAGGGTGAAGTGGCGACTGCGCGTGGTGTGCATGAGTTTGGTTCTCTTTACACAACTAGCTCTTACTCTACTGTAGACCTTCCAGAAATTACAGAAGCCCTTCAAGGGACACCTCACTGGTTCCAATTTTACTTTAGTAAAGATGATGGAATCAACCGCCACATTATGGACCGTGTGAAGGCTGAAGGCTACAAAGCGATTGTCTTGACGGCTGATGCTACGGTAGGGGGCAATCGTGAGGTTGATAAGCGTAATGGTTTTGTCTTCCCAGTTGGTATGCCGATTGTTGAAGAATACCTGCCAGAAGGTGCTGGTAAATCAATGGACTTTGTTTACAAATCAGCTAAACAGCGCCTATCTCCACGAGATGTAGAATTTATCGCTGAATACTCAGGACTTCCTGTTTATGTCAAGGGGCCACAATGCCGTGAGGACGTTGAACGTTCGCTTGCTGCTGGAGCTTCTGGTATCTGGGTAACCAACCATGGTGGCCGTCAAATCGACGGTGGGCCAGCTGCCTTTGACTCACTTCAAGAAGTAGCAGAAGCAGTTGACAAACGCGTACCAATTGTCTTTGACTCTGGTATTCGTCGTGGCCAACACGTCTTTAAAGCCTTGGCTTCAGGAGCAGACTTGGTAGCTATTGGCCGCCCGGTTATCTATGGCTTGGCTCTCGGTGGTAGTGTTGGTGTACGTCAAGTCTTTGAACACTTGAATGCAGAATTGAAGACAGTTATGCAATTATCTGGAACTCAGACTATTGAGGATGTCAAACACTTCAAACTTCGTCACAACCCATACAACCCAACCTTCCCAGTTGATCCTCGTGACTTAAAATTGTATTGATAAAACAGATTACCTCCACTTGATGTGGAGGTTTTTCTTCGTCTATAGGAAGAATAAATCACCATTGAAATCTATACAAATATATTTTCCAATCAAATATCTTGCTAGGGCTTTCATTTTTTGCTATACTGGTGCAGTAATTAAATAATAAAGACATTTGGGGTGCTTTAAGCTGAGATGATACCCATTGAACCTGATACAGTTAAGACTGGCGAAGGGAAATGTGAACAGTTTTTTTCGTATGTCGAAATGAACGATCTAATCTTGTAAGTCAACTCTAATTCTTGATTGTAATTGGAGTTTTTTTGTTTATATAAAACTGGATAGGCTTGTTTATACTCAATGAAAATCAAAGAGCAAACTAGGAAGCTAGCCGCAGGCTGTACTTGAGTACGGCAAGGCGAAGCTGACGTGGATTGAATTTGATTTTCGAAGAGTATTAGGTAGCTCTCTGCAAATGCCCTCTATGTTCTTTAAAAGGATCAAGTGGAATTACGATTTTGCTTGGTATCTCTTGGTGTTTTATTAATTACTAGTGAGTAAAGAGAGGAGAAGTAAATATGGAAACACAAGACTATGCATTTGAGCCAGGTTTGACTGTTGGAGAATTATTAAAAAGCAGTCAGAAGGATTGGCAGGCTGCCGTCAATCATCGTTTTGTCAAGGAACTTTTTGCAGGGACAATTGAGAATAAGGTCTTAAAAGACTACCTAATTCAAGATTATCACTTCTTTGATGCCTTCTTATCCATGCTGGGTGCTTGCGTAGCCCACGCAGATCAGCTTGAATCTAAGCTTCGTTTTGCCAAGCAACTAGGCTTTCTTGAAGCAGATGAAGACGGTTATTTCCAAAAGGCTTTTAAAGAGTTAAAAGTAGCAGAGAATGATTATCTGGAAGTGACCTTGCATCCTGTAACAAAAGCCTTTCAGGATCTAATGTATTCGGCAGTGGCTTCATCAAACTATGCCCATCTTTTGGTCATGCTGGTCATTGCAGAAGGTCTCTATTTAGACTGGGGTTCTAAAAATTTGGCACTACCTAAAGACTATATTCATTCGGAATGGATCAATCTCCACAGAGGTTCTTTCTTTGCAGAGTGGGTTCAATTTCTGGTTGATGAACTCAATCGTGTAGGGAAAGGTCTAGAAGATTTGACAGAACTTCAGCAACGCTGGAATCAAGCGGTCGCTTTAGAATTAGCCTTTTTTGATATTGGTTATGACGCCTAGAGAAGGTTTAGGATATTTACAAATTTGATGAGGTACATCATTCAATATAACTGAAAAAATTCTCAACTAAAGATAGAGATAAATCGAAATCAGTAGATCGTATAAAGTGAAAAGGAAGGATTTCAATATGACAAGTTTAAAATTATTAAAAGAAAAAGCACCTTTGGTCATTTGCATAACCAATGATGTAGTAAAAAATTTCACAGCAAATGGATTAGTAGCACTGGGTGCGTCACCAGCTATGAGTGAGTTTCCTACAGATTTAGAGGATTTGTTAAAGTATGCTGGTGGTTTATTAATAAACATAGGAACATTGACAGATGAAAATTGGAAATTATATCAAGCTGCTCTGAAAATTGCAGAGAAATATAATGTCCCAGCAGTTTTAGATCCTGTAGCTTGTGGAGCAGGATCTTATAGAAAAAAAGTATCCGAAGATTTAATAAATAATTACAAACTAGCAGCGATTAGAGGAAATGCTGGCGAGATTGCCTCTTTAGTAGGAATAAATGTGGCATCTAAAGGAGTAGATAGTGCGGGTGTAGATAATATTGACGAAATTGCTCTAGCAGCAAATGAGAAGTTCAATATTCCAATTGTAGTAACAGGTGAAGTGGATGCTATTGCGGTAAATGGAGAAGTGGTAACGATTCATAATGGTAGTGCCATGATGCCAAAAGTTATTGGAACTGGATGTTTATTAGGGGCAGTGGTAGCAAGCTTTATCGGACTAGAAAAAGGTCAAGAATTGAAATCATTAGAAACAGCAATGTTGGTTTACAATATCGCTGGAGAAATGGCAGAAAAACGTCCAAATGGACATCTTCCTGGAACATTTAAAGTTGAATTTATAAATGCCTTATATGAGATTACAGATGAAGATGTAAAGAAATTCAAAAGAGTGAAGTAAGATGTTTCAAAAAGAATTACTAAAACTATATTTTATTTGTGGAACGACTACTTGCCAGGGAAAAGATCTATATAGAGTCGTTGAGGAAGCCTTAAAAGGTGGTATAACCTTATTTCAATTTCGTGAAAAAGGTGAGGGATCCTTAGAAGGTAAAGAAAAAGTCGAATTAGCAATTAAACTACAGGATCTTTGTAAAAAATACAATGTGCCGTTTATTGTTAATGATGATATTGAGTTAGCATTAGAGATAGATGCTGACGGAGTACATGTAGGACAGGATGATCTTGGAGTTGATGAAATTAGAAAATTGATGCCAGATAAAATAATTGGTCTTTCTATAAAAAATGAGGAAGAATTTCAACAATCAAAAGTTGAATATGTCGATTATGTCGGTGTTGGTCCTGTGTTTGATACCCAGTCAAAGGATGATGCTGGTGGCGCTATAGGTTATGAAGGTATTAAATTGATGAGAAAACTATTGCCCCAAATGCCCTTAGTTGCAATTGGTGGGATACAGACGCAGCATATTAAAGATATTATGAAGACCAATGTTGACGGTGTTTCAATCATTTCAGCAATATCGTATGCAAAAAATATAGAAAAAACTGTTCGAGAAATGAGTGAACAATAGGTATCTATCCTTGGATTCTAAGTAAGTGGAAGTTTTCCTTTTCTAAAAAGATATGTCCAGATTTAGTTTAAATAGCTAATCTATCAAACAAGACATTTGGTTTTTGCAAAAGAAAGACTTGCTATCTTTGTGAGTGCAAGAGTGTGTTTCCCAGTTCAATTTCTTGAACTAGAATAAATCGCTTGTTATAATATTTATATAATTAAATAATAAAGACATTTGGGGTGCTTTAGGCTGAGATGATACCCATTGAACCTGATACAGTTAAGACTGGCGAAGGGAAATGTGAAATGGTTTTGTATTTATAGAAACTAACCATCTAATCTTGTAAGCTGAACTCTAATTCCTACCTGTAATTAGAGTTTTTTCTTTTACGAAACTGGATGAAGATGATACAAAGCATTTAGGTAGCTCACCTTGAATACCCCACTTTTCTTTAAAAAAGGAGTTTTTTATGTTGAAAAAATGGCAATTAAAAGATGTTATCTTACTTGCTTTCTTGTCTATCTTTTTTGGTGGCGTTTTTGTAGGATCTGGCTATCTGTTTGATATCCTCACTCTGATTTTAGCACCTCTTGGTTTACAGGCCTTTGCCAATGAAATCCTCTTTGGTCTCTGGTGTATGGCTGCGCCTATTGCTGCCATCTTTGTTCCAAGAGTCGGAAGTGCAACGATTGGAGAAGTGCTAGCTGCACTTGCTGAAGTCCTTTATGGTAGCCAATTCGGTCTAGGTGCCCTTTTGTCTGGCTTGGTTCAAGGTTTGGGAAGTGAACTTGGTTTTATCGTAACCAAGAATCGCTATGAAAGTTGGCTCTCTCTAACTGCCAATAGTATTGGGATTACGCTTGTTAGCTTTGTCTATGAATACATTAAGTTAGGATATTACGCCTTTTCCCTTCCTTTTGTCCTTTCCTTGCTTGTGGTGCGCTTTATTTCTGTCTTTTTCTTCTGTACTATCTTGGTTCGTGCCATTGTCAAACTTTATCATCAGTTTGCAGCTGGGGGCAAGGCATAGATGGGGCTGGAACTACGAGCGATTCAGTCCCCAATCTTCTATGAGCCGATTGATTTTACTTTTCATGCGCAAGCCTTTACCTTGTTAGTTGGGAGCAGTGGTTCAGGAAAATCTAGTCTCTTTAAAATGATTGCCCAAGTCAGTTCTCTTCCCTATAGAGGTCAAGTCCTGATAAATGGGAGCAAGGTTAGTCAGCTTTCTATCATCGAACGTGTCCAGACGGTTGGTATCCTCTTTCAAAATCCCAATCATCAATTTACCATGGAGAACTTGTTTGAGGAGCTGATTTTTACCTTGGAAAATATTGGGCATCCCGTTCAGGAAATTGATTCTAAAATAGCAGATGTTGTCCAGCAATGTCGCTGCAAGGCGATTTTGCACCGTCCAATTCATCACTTATCAGGTGGGGAAAAGCAAAAGGCTGCTTTGGCTGTTCTCTTTGCTATGAATCCTAGGGTTTATCTCTTGGATGAACCTTTTGCTTCCATTGATCGCAAGAGTAGGATAGAGATATTGGAGATTCTAAAAGAGTTGGTCTCTGATGGGAAGACAGTTATTTTGTGCGACCATGATTTATCTGATTATGAAGCCTATATCGACCATATGGTGGAGCTAAGAGATGGCCAACTAAGGGAAGTCTTTCAAATCCCTACCTCTGATATGACCCAGGTTGCTTCAAAGGAAGTTGCTTCTAGCCCAGAACTATTCCATATGGATAGAACGACTTGTGAGCTGAATAAGCGCTCCCTCTTTTCAATTGCAGATTTCACATTCTACCAAGGAATTTCCTGTATCTTGGGTGATAATGGTGTCGGGAAATCAACCCTCTTTCGGTCTATTCTTCAATTTCAAAAGTATAAGGGACGCATTACCTGGAAGGGGACAGTCCTGAAAAAGAAAAAGAGTTTGTATCGTGACCTAACGGGTGTTGTTCAGGAAGCTGAGAAGCAGTTTATCCGAGTCAGTCTGAGAGAGGAACTTCAATTAGATAGTCCAGACTCTGAAAGAAATCAGCGGATACATCAAGCTTTACAATATTTTGATTTGGAGCAGGCACTCGATGAGAGTCCCTATCAATTAAGTGGTGGCCAGCAAAAGATTCTTCAGCTCTTGACCATCTTGACTAGTAAGGCTTCTGTGATCTTGCTAGACGAACCTTTTGCAGGTTTGGATGATAGAGCCTGCTCTTATTTTTGTCAGTGGATTGTGGAGGAGAGAAATCAAGGAAGAAGTTTTCTGATCATTAGCCATCGTTTAGATCCCTTGATCTCTGTGGTTGATTATTGGATTGAGATGACTAGTCAGGGGCTCAGTCATGTGAAAGCAGTGACAATTACCAAACCACTCACATCTCAGAGTAGCAATACCCAAGGGGAGGTGAGATAGTATGGTCAAAGTAGCAACCCAGACACCAATTATTAGTCTTTTCTTGCTGATTTTATCCTTGGAAACATCTTTCATTCCTTCGATTGCTCTTAATCTCTCGGTAGTTGCATTTTGTATTCTCTTTATGCTCTATTACCGTCGATTTAAAGTATTGGCTTGGATGATTCTGCTCGCCATCTTGCCATCCTTGGCCAACTACTGGGCAGTTCAGTTACACGGAGATGCTTCGCAGGCAGTCATGCTTGGAACGAGAGCCTTTGTGACGGTTTGTATCGGTCTTGTCTTTGTTTCCTCTATTTCCTTAAAAGAGCTTCTCTTGTACTTGGCTCAAAAGGGGTTATCACGCTCTTGGGCTTATGCCTTGATTGTGGTATTCAATTCCTTTCCCCTTATTCAGCAAGAAATCAAGTCCCTCAAGGAAGCTTGCTTATTACGTGGTCAAGAACTACATTTTTGGTCGCCCTTGATTTACAGTAAGGTTTTGATGACGGTCTTTAGATGGCGCCATCTTTACCTGAGAGCCCTGTCGGCGCATGGATATGACGAACATGCACAGGTGGAGAATCGCTATCGGACTTTTTATATTCCTCAAAGGACACTATTCATCTACCTGCTGTTCTTTTTATTACTTCAAACCAGTCTATTTTTATAAAGGAGTTATTATGGAATTTACAGATATTGCGATGGAATTATCCAAGGAAGCTTGGCAAGCTTCCTTTCATCACCCCTTTGTTTTACAGTTGCAAGAGGGTAATTTAGACCCGTCCATCTTTCGCTATTACTTGATTCAGGATGCCTACTATTTGAAGGCCTTCTCAGAAGCCTATCACCTCTTGGCTGATAAGACTTCAAATCAAGAGATGAAAAGACTCTTGAAACAAAATGCTCAGAGTCTAGTGGAAGGTGAGTTATTTATCCGCCAACAATTTTTCAAGGAATTAGAAATCAGCGACCAGGAAATGGAGCAACATCCAATCGCTCCAACTTGTTATCATTATATCTCTCACATTTATCGGCAATTTGCAGAGCCAAACTTGGGTATTGCCTTTGCGAGCTTGCTGCCTTGTCCTTGGCTATATCATGATATAGGCAAATCACTTAATCTTAAACCATCACCAAATCCTCTCTACCAACAATGGATTGAAACTTATATTACGGATGAGTTGGAGCAACAGATCAGAGAGGAAGAGGCTCTGGTCAATCAACTCTATCGAGAAAGTGACGAGACAGACAAGAAAAAAATGCTAGATGCCTTCCACATCAGTGTTCATATGGAAGCTAAGTTTTGGGAAATGGCCTACCAACACCAGACATGGAAAAGCGATTTACAGTCTTTAGAAACAGGAGAAGAATAGAAATATGAGAAAGCACCAATTACAGGTTCACAAATTAACCATTTTATCCATGATGATTGCCCTTGATGTAGTCCTTACGCCTATCTTTCGGATTGAGGGAATGGCACCGATGTCCAGTGTAGTTAATATTCTGGCAGGAATCATGATGGGACCTGTTTATGCCTTGGTCATGGCTACAGTCACAGCCTTTATCCGTATGACGACTCAAGGGATTCCGCCTTTAGCACTTACAGGAGCGACTTTTGGAGCCCTTCTTGCAGGTCTCTTTTATAAGTACGGTCGGAAATTTCACTATTCTGCTCTAGGAGAAATTTTGGGAACAGGTATTATTGGTTCTATTGTTTCTTATCCTGTTATGGTACTTTTTACAGGATCGGCTGCTAAGCTTAGCTGGTTTATCTACACTCCTCGATTTTTCGGAGCAACCTTGATTGGTACAGTGATTTCCTTTATTGCCTTTCGATTTTTAATCAAGCAGGAATTCTTTAAAAAAGTGCAAGGATATTTTTTCAGTGAAAGGATAGACTGATGCAGGCATTTACAAATCCCTTTCCTCTAGGCTCTAGTTCCCTAATTCACTGCATCACCAATGAGATTTCTTGTGAGATGCTGGCTAATGGCATTTTGGCCCTAGGATGCAAACCTGTCATGGCAGATGACCCTCGTGAGGTTCTTGATTTTACTAAGCAAAGCCAGGCACTCTTCATCAATTTGGGGCATTTGTCTGCTGAGAAGGAAAAAGCAATCCGTATGGTAGCTTCTTATGCAGCTCAAGTTTTTCTCCCAATGGTGGTAGATGCGGTTGGCGTAACAGCTTCATCCATTCGTAAGAGCTTAGTTAAAGACCTTTTAGACTATAGACCTACGGTACTTAAAGGAAACATGTCGGAAATTCGAAGTCTTGTTGGCTTAAAACACCACGGAGTTGGGGTCGATGCCAGTGCTAAAGATCAAGAAACTGAGGATTTACTTCAAGTCTTGAAAGACTGGTGTCAAACCTATCCTGGTATGTCATTCTTAGTTACTGGCCCCAAGGATCTCATCGTTTCAGAGAATCAGGTTGCTGTATTGGAGAATGGCTGTGCTGAATTAGACTGGATAACAGGGACAGGAGACTTGGTTGGAGCTTTAACAGCTGTTTTTCTCAGCCAAGGAAAGACTGCCTTTGAAGCTTCTTTCCTAGCGGTTTCTTATCTCAATATCTCCGCTGAGAGAATAGTTGTTCAAGGAATGGGATTGGAAGATTTTCGATACCAAGTACTCAATCAGCTTTCGCTCCTCAAAAGAGATGAAAACTGGCTAGATGCTATCAAAGGAGATGTTTATGAATAGAGAGGCGCTTAGACTGTATCTGGTAACCAATCGCTACCAAGATTCCTTGGAAAGCTTTCTTGAAAAGATTGAGAGGGCTTGCCGTTCAGGGGTTACCATAGTCCAATTACGAGAAAAAAATCTCACAACAAATCAATATTATCAACTGGCAAAACAAGTCAAGGAAATAACAGATGCCTATCAGGTACCCTTGATAATCGATGATCGTTTGGATGTTTGTCTTGCGGTTGATGCTGCTGGTCTGCATATTGGAGACGATGAACTACCAGTTTCGGTTGCCCGCAAAGTCCTAGGTCCTGAAAAAATCCTCGGTGTCACAGCTAAAACTGTAAAAAGAGCCCTCGAGGCAGAAGAAGGAGGTGCGGATTACTTGGGGACAGGAGCCATTTTCCCGACTACGACCAAGGAAAATGCACCCATCACTCTGATTTCAACCTTGAAGACAATTTGCCAAAGGGTTGCCATTCCAGTAGTTGCCATTGGCGGCTTGACATCAGAGAACATTGACCAACTTATCGGCACGGGCATAGCTGGTGTAGCTGTAGTGCGTGATTTGATGCAGGCAGAAGATATAGAGACAAAAACGCAAGCCTTTTTGACAAAGTTGGATGACATTATTTTCTAATTAATACTCAATGAAAATCAAAGAGCAAACTAGGAAGCTAGTCGCAGGTTGCTCAAAGCACAGCTTTGAGGTTGCAGATAAAGCTGACGTCGTTTGAAGAGATTTTCGAAGAGTATAAAAACTCTCTAATTCCCTTAAAGTAGGAACTAGAGAGTTTTTTTAATCTTTAAAGCTTGTATGGTTAACTGGGCCAGAACCATGACCGAGTTGAGGGGCGTCTTGGATGGCTTTCGTGATAAAGGCCTTGGCTTTATCGACTGCTTGATAGAGGGTTTTCCCCTTGGCTAGTTCAGCAGTAATCACTGCAGCAAAGGTACATCCAGTACCATGTGTATGACAGGTTTGAATTCGTGGACTTTCCCAGACAAATTGGTCCTCCTTGGTAAAGAGGAAATCCTTGGCACCGCCTTCGAGATGGCCTCCTTTGATGACAACAGACTGAGGACCAAATTCTTTTAAAATCAGGCGACCGGCACGCTGCATGTCTTCAGGATCATGGATTGAAAAACCAACAATCTCTTCTGCCTCAGGAAGATTGGGTGTAATAATAGTTGCAAGGGGAAGTAGATTTGTTTTTAGGTAGTCTCTGGCACTGGTATCAATCAGGGTGTCTCCGCTTGTTGCGACCATAACAGGGTCAAGGACGTAGGGACAATCCAGCTTTTTAAGATAGGGCTGGATGATCTCCATGATCTCAGTAGTTGCCAACATCCCTGTTTTTACAGCCTGAGGTGGAATATCAGAAAAGACACTCTCCAATTGGGCTTTCAACATTTGAGGAGAAACGTGCTCGATTAATTGAACACCTCTGGTATTTTGAGCGACAAGACTGGTCACAACGGCCATTCCATAGACATCTCTAGCTTGGAACGACTTTAAGTCAGCCATAATGCCAGCACCACCACTAGGGTCAGTCCCTGCAATGGTCAAAGCAACGGGTAAATAAGTCATCTAAAACCTCCCAACCAACTGAAGTTTGTATTCTTAAGAACAAGCTAGTCTGTTTTAGAAAGGCAATAGAAGACTGCTAGTCCCCATTATCATTTCCACTTCCATCAGCTAGCATTACCTAGATTGAGTCAAAGGGTCTAACAGTCGTTAATCTCAGCTTTACGCACCCCTAGTGGTTGTTTTCTTTTTTCTTTAGTATAGCATATTTTCATAGTTTATATAGTAAGATTTGACTGCAAATCCTTTATCATAGGGTTAAAATTCAATTTTTCAAAGAAAAGATTAATTTCATAGTTGACAAATGTAGATTTTAAGAGTATACTGATAATTGTAATTGACAAATGTAGATTTTGGAGGTGTGATTATGCAGATTTCAGATGCAGAATGGCAGGTCATGAAGATTATTTGGATGCAAGGAGAGCAGACTAGTACGGATTTGATCAGGGTTCTGGCAGAGCGGTTCGACTGGTCCAAGTCAACCATTCAAACTCTTTTGGCTCGTTTGGTTGAGAAAGAGTGCCTGACAAGGAAAAAAGAAGGTAAGTCCTTTGTTTATTCGGCGCTTTTAACTCTAGACCAAAGCCGAGACTTGCTTGTCCAAGATATCAAGGACAAGGTTTGTTCCCGTAGGATTAAGAACTTGTTGGCTGATTTGATTGCTGAATGTGATTTTACTAAGGCTGACTTGGAAGACTTGGAAGCTGTGATTTCTGAGAAGAAATCAAGCGCTGTAACAGAAGTAAAATGTAATTGTATGTAAAGGAGACGTCATGTTGAATATTATTGTAACAATTATTTGTATTGCCCTTATCGCGTTTATCTTGTTTTGGTTTTTCAAAAAGCCTGAAAAATCTGGACAAAAGGCCCAGCAAAAAAACGGCTACCAAGAGATTCGAGTGGAAGTCATGGGAGGCTATACGCCTGAGTTGATTATCCTCAAGAAATCAGTGCCAGCCCGCATTGTCTTTGACCGCAAAGATCCTTCACCATGTTTGGATCAGATCGTATTTCCAGACTTTGGTGTACATGCGGATCTGCCAATGGGGGAAGAGTATGTAGTGGAAATCACGCCTGAGCAGGCTGGAGAGTATGGTTTCTCTTGTGGCATGAATATGATGCACGGTAAGATGATTGTAGAATAGGAGAATGATATGACTGAAATTGTAAAAGCAAGTCTTGAAAATGGTGTTCAAAAAATCCGTATCACGGCAGACAAAGGCTACCATCCAGCTCATATACAGCTTCAAAAAGGGATTCCAGCTGAGATTACCTTTCATCGAGCAACTCCTTCAAACTGTTACAAGGAAATTCTGTTTGAAGAAGAAGGCATCTTGGAACCAATCGGCGTAGATGAGGAGAAAGTCATTCGTTTTACACCTCAAGAATTAGGTCAACATGAATTTTCTTGTGGTATGAAGATGCAAAAGGGAAGTTATACAGTTGTTGAGAAGACTCGAAAATCTCTATCACTTTTACAGCGTTTTTGGATTACTAGTATCTTTACTGTGCCTCTTGTGATTCTCATGATTGGAATGTCGACAGGAGGAATTAGTCACCAAGTCATGCGTTGGGGCACCTTTTTAGCCACAACACCGATTATGCTAGTAGCAGGTGGTCCTTATATCCAAAGTGCTTGGGCTAGTTTTAAAAAGCATAATGCCAACATGGATACCTTGGTTGCTCTTGGAACCCTAGTGGCCTACTTCTATAGCTTAGTTGCCCTCTTCGCTGGCCTCCCCGTTTACTTTGAAAGTGCTGCATTTATCTTCTTCTTCGTTCTTATGGGAGCCGTTTTTGAGGAGAAAATGCGGAAAAATACTTCCCAAGCTGTGGAGAAATTACTTGACTTGCAGGCTAAAACTGCAGAAGTCTTGCGTGAGGATAACTATGTTCAAGTCCCCTTGGAGCAAGTCAAGGTAGGTGACCTGATTCGAGTGCGTCCCGGTGAAAAGATTGCGGTTGATGGTGTCGTAGTAGAAGGTATCTCTAGTATTGATGAGTCTATGGTGACAGGTGAGAGTCTGCCTGTGGACAAGACAGTTGGAGATACCGTCATTGGTTCAACCATCAATAATAGTGGAACACTTGTTTTTAGAGCAGAAAAAGTTGGTTCAGAGACTGTTTTGGCTCAGATTGTGGATTTTGTGAAGAAAGCTCAAACCAGTCGTGCGCCGATTCAGGACTTGACGGATAAAATTTCAGGGATTTTTGTACCAGCAGTTGTCATTTTAGGGATTGTGACCTTTTGGGTTTGGTTCGTCTTGCTCAGGGATAGTGTAGTTGTGCTTGGAGCGAGCTTTGTGTCTTCGCTTCTCTATGGAGTAGCAGTTCTGATTATTGCCTGCCCTTGTGCCTTGGGACTTGCAACACCGACAGCCCTTATGGTGGGGACAGGTCGCAGTGCCAAGATGGGAGTTCTCCTCAAAAATGGAACGGTTCTACAGGAAATCCAGAAAGTCCAAACTATCGTCTTTGATAAGACCGGGACTTTGACGGAAGGGAAACCTGTGGTCACAGATATCATCGGCAACGAAGTAGAAGTGCTTGGATTGGCAGCTTCCTTGGAAGAAGCTTCTCAACACCCACTGGCTGAAGCCGTTGTGAAACGAGCGAGTGAAGCTGGACTTGAGTTTCACACTGTTGAAAATTTCCAAGCCTTGCACGGAAAAGGTGTTTCAGGGCAAATCAATGGGAAACAAGTTTTGCTTGGAAATGCTAAAATGCTGGATGGCATGAACATTTCAAGCGTTTATCAAGAAAAATTAGAAGAACTGGAAAAAGAAGCTAAGACAGTTGTGTTCTTGGCTGTTGAGAATGAAATCAAAGGCTTGCTTGCTCTGCAAGATATTCCTAAGGAAAATGCTAAGCTTGCCATCAGTCAGTTGAAAAAACGAGGTCTTAAAACAGTCATGCTGACAGGAGACAATGCTGGTGTGGCGCGTGCCATTGCCGATCAAATCGGAATCGAAGAGGTCATTGCAGGTGTCTTGCCAGAAGAAAAAGCTCATGAAATCCATAAACTACAAGCGGCTGGCAAAGTAGCCTTTGTTGGGGACGGTATCAATGACGCTCCTGCCCTTAGTGTAGCAGATGTGGGGATTGCTATGGGAGCTGGAACGGATATCGCTATCGAGTCAGCAGATTTAGTGTTGACAACCAATAACCTCCTAGGCGTGGTTCGTGCCTTTGACATGAGTAAGAAAACCTTTAATCGAATTCTGCTCAATCTTTTCTGGGCCTTTATCTACAATGTCGCCGGAATTCCGATTGCAGCAGGAGTCTTTTCAGGTGTTGGACTGGCCCTCAATCCAGAACTGGCAGGTCTAGCTATGGCCTTTAGTTCTGTATCTGTTCTGACTAGTTCACTCTTACTAAACTTTAGTAAAATAGACTAAAAGCGAGCTTGCTCGCTTTTTTATTATAAAACAGAAACTAAAAACGTTTCCAAACTGTACTGTAATAGAGAATAAAAACTTCTGAGCAGATTCTTAGTAAAGTCAAAATAAATGTGATAAATTAGTAGTGTAAAAATTTACTGAAACGTTTTCAAAAACTATATGAAACCTTTTTTAGTAGATTTAAAAATATTTGAAGGAGAGTTATCATTATGACTCAAGGGAAAATTACTGCATCTGCAGCAATGCTTAACGTATTGAAAACATGGGGCGTAGACACAATCTACGGTATCCCATCAGGAACACTCAGCTCATTGATGGACGCTTTGGCTGAAGATAAAGATATCCGCTTCTTGCAAGTTCGCCACGAAGAAACAGGTGCTCTTGCAGCGGTTATGCAAGCTAAATTCGGTGGCTCAATCGGGGTTGCAGTTGGTTCAGGTGGTCCAGGTGCGACTCACTTGATTAACGGTGTTTACGATGCAGCTATGGATAACACTCCATTCCTAGCAATCCTTGGATCACGTCCAGTTAACGAACTCAACATGGATGCTTTCCAAGAATTGAACCAAAACCCAATGTACAACGGTATCGCTGTATATAACAAACGTGTAGCTTACGCTGAGCAATTGCCAAAAGTTATTGACGAAGCTTGCCGTGCTGCAGTTTCTAAAAAAGGTCCAGCTGTTGTTGAAATCCCAGTAAACTTCGGTTTCCAAGAAATCGACGAAAACTCATACTATGGATCAGGTTCATACGAGCGTTCATTCATCGCTCCTGCTTTGAACGAAGTTGAAATCGACAAAGCTGTTGAAATCTTGAACAATGCTGAACGTCCAGTTATCTATGCTGGTTACGGTGGTGTTAAAGCTGGTGAAGTGATTACTGAATTGTCACGTAAAATCAAAGCACCAATCATCACAACTGGTAAAAACTTTGAAGCTTTCGAATGGAACTATGAAGGTTTGACAGGTTCTGCTTACCGTGTTGGTTGGAAACCAGCCAACGAAGTTGTCTTTGAAGCAGACACAGTTCTTTTCCTTGGTTCAAACTTCCCATTTGCTGAAGTTTACCAAGCATTCAAGAATACTGAAAAATTCATCCAAGTGGATATCGACCCTTACAAACTTGGTAAACGTCATGCCCTAGACGCTTCAATCCTTGGTGATGCAGGTCAAGCAGCTAAAGCTATCCTTGACAAAGTGAACCCAGTTGAATCTACTCCATGGTGGCGTGCAAACGTTAAGAACAACCAAAACTGGCGTGATTACATGAACAAAATCGAAGGTAAAACTGAGGGTGAATTGCAATTGTATCAAGTTTACAATGCAATCAACAAACATGCTGATCAAGACGCTATCTACTCAATCGACGTAGGTGACACTACTCAAACATCTACTCGTCACCTTCACATGACACCTAAGAACATGTGGCGTACATCTCCACTCTTTGCGACAATGGGTATTGCCCTTCCTGGTGGTATCGCTGCTAAGAAAGACAATCCAGATCGCCAAGTATGGAACATCATGGGTGACGGTGCATTCAACATGTGCTACCCAGACGTTATCACAAACGTTCAATACGACCTTCCAGTTATCAACGTTGTCTTCTCAAATGGTAAATATGCCTTCATCAAGGACAAATACGAAGACACAAACAAACACTTGTTTGGTTGTGACTTCCCTAATGCTGACTATGCGAAAATCGCTGAAGCTCAAGGTGCTGTAGGATTTACAGTTGACCGTATCGAAGACATCGATGCAGTTGTTGCAGAAGCTGTTAAACTCAACAAAGAAGGTAAAACTGTTGTGATCGATGCTCGCATCACTCCACACCGTCCACTTCCAGTAGAAGTACTTGAATTGGATCCAAAACTTCACTCAGAAGAAGCAATCAAAGACTTCAAGGAAAAATACGAAGCAGAAGAACTCGTACCATTCCGCCTCTTCTTGGAAGAAGAAGGATTGCAATCACGCGCAATTAAATAATTCCTTCGTGGAACTTAAAAAGATCGGAGCAATCCGGTCTTTTTATGGAGGATAGTAAATGAATTTAAATCAATTAGATATTATCGTTTCAGATGTTCCCCAAGTCTGTGCTGACTTGGAGCGTATTTTGGATAAAAAGCCCGATTATGTTGATGACAGTTTTGCTCAGTTTACGATTGGCAGTCACTGTCTGATGTTGTCCCAAAATCATTTGATTCCTTTGGAAGATTTTCAGTCAGGAATCATTCTTCATATCGAGGTTGAGGATGTAGACCAGAATTACCAACGGTTGAAAGAACTTGGTATCCAGGTTTTAAACGGACCAACTGTAACCGATTGGGGAACAGAGTCCTTATTAGTTAAAGGGCCTGCTGGTCTAGTGATTGATTTTTATCGTATGAAGTAGGTAATTCTATTATCAAATTTTTTATCTAAACATTCTTGGAGTGAAACTTAAAAAGATCGGAGCAATTCGATCTTTTTTGTATTTATGCGACTTTCAGTCCGTCTCGCTCCGTTAGGTGCGAGACAAAAAACCACCCGTTTTCACGGGTGGTTATGATTTCTACACTTATTGTTTGGCTTCCTGTTTTAATTGTTGCACCTGTTCCTCGTACTGGACAAGCTCCCTGTCTTTTATATTGATAGTCGCTTCTGCTTCAGCAATGCGGCTTCTCAGATCTTGAGTCTTGTTATGGTGATAGCTAATACCAATAGCACTACCAGCAATGATCCCGATTACTAGACAAGTAAAAATCACCAAAATCAAGGGAGCAGATAGTTGTGTAAAGACAAGACTGACAGTTACTGTTTGACGATTGAGTAGACCAAATGAGATCACAATGACTAATAAGCTCAAACCGCCAATTAGATAAGCCTTATCTTTCAGTGACAATTCATTAAATTTTTTTAGCATAAGTTCCTTTTCTCCTGACTATGTTGATAGAAAACTACACACCATTTAGGTATTAACAAAATTCATTTTACTAGAAAATTTCGATACTGTCAATAATTTCTAACGGCTTATTTACCATCAATCAATCGATTCATTGAAAAGGAGTATTCATTTTCTAATATTTGATTGAGTAAACAGAACGGAGCAATTCGGTCTTTTTTCTGTTCCCTCTTTCTTATAACAAGATTGTGATAGTTTATATCTTTATAACAAAAGTTTTAAAGACTTGATTGTTTTGAAAGAATATTTTAAAATAAGATTCAGTAAAAATGAAAGAGGTTTTGAAAATGTCTGAAAAACAAATGAAAATTTTAGGTTGGGTAGCGACCTTTATGTCTGTTATGATGTATGTATCTTACTTCCCACAAATCATGGACAATCTGGCTGGTCAAAAAGGAAATTTCATCCAGCCCTTGGTTGCAGCGATCAACTGCAGTCTATGGGTCTACTACGGTCTTTTCAAAAAAGAAAGAGATATCCCCCTTGCAGCAGCGAATGCACCAGGTATTATTTTTGGCCTAGTGACGGCTATTACAGCTTTGATTTAAAAAGAAGACTGGTTTCAGTTTTGTTCGTTTATGAAAATAGATGCTTCATTAAAGTAATTTTTGAATGAGAGTTGAGGGAAAAGTCCAGTGACAGCTAGCTTTACGAGAGTCTTTTATGTTCGTCTCTACCAAAGAAAAAAGTATATCGTTACTATTTTTATAAAATCTTCTCTCTACTTTATAAGATGTGAAAAAGAGTTCTAATGAAACTCTTTTTTTGCTATAATGAGGGGAGAAAAATCAGACAGGAGAATATGATGTCAGAACCATTATTTTTACAATCAGTTATGCAAGAAAAAATTTGGGGTGGAACCAAGCTACGTGATGAGTTTGGCTACGACATCCCAAGTGAAAAAATCGGAGAATATTGGGCCATATCAGCTCATCCAAATGGAGTTTCAAAGGTAGCCAATGGTCGTTTTGAGGGAACAGACCTGGCTACTTTAT
The DNA here is from genome assembly GCF_041432345.1 of Streptococcus sp. 27098_8_103. Lineage (GTDB taxonomy): Bacteria > Bacillota > Bacilli > Lactobacillales > Streptococcaceae > Streptococcus > Streptococcus mitis_BV. The sequence continues at coordinate 17,480 of NZ_JAPVZK010000008.1, read as the reverse complement.
ATGCGGAACACCGTGAATTGTTTGGCAACCGTCCAGAACCTGTATTTCCTCTTTTGACCAAAATCCTCGATGCCAACGACTGGCTCAGTGTTCAAGTTCATCCAGACGATGCTTACGGACTCGAGCATGAAGGCGAACTTGGAAAAACAGAGTGCTGGTACATTATCGCAGCGGACGAAGGTTCAGAAATTATCTACGGTCACAATGCCAAATCAAAAGAAGAACTCCGCCAGCAAATTGAGGACAAGAACTGGGATGCCTTGCTTACCAAAGTACCTGTTAAGGCTGGAGATTTCTTCTATGTTCCAAGTGGCACCATGCATGCTATCGGAGCAGGCATCTTGATTCTTGAAACCCAGCAGTCTAGTGACACCACCTATCGTGTCTATGACTTTGACCGTAAGGATGATAATGGTAACTTGCGTGAACTTCACCTTGAAAAATCCATTGATGTCTTGAACATTGGTGAGCCTGCAAATAGCCGTCCTGTAACTGTTAAAGCAGATGATTTGCGTTCCACTCTCCTTGTATCCAATGATTTCTTTGCAGTTTACAAGTGGGAAATTACTGGAAAAGTGGACTTCAAAAAGACAGCTGACTACAGCTTGTTGAGTGTCTTGGCTGGTCAAGGTCAGCTTACTGTTGACGGGAAAAACTATCCAATCCAAAAAGGTAGCCACTTTATCCTACCAAGTGATGTTGAAGCTTGGACTCTGGAAGGGCAAGGTTTGGAATTGATTGTTAGCCATCCATAAAAAAGAAAGGGCCTGAGTTCACTACTCAAGTCCTTTTTGATTACATAAATTGGGCGATAAAGACCACAATGATGATGATTGGGATGATAAAGCGAAGAAGGAAGAGCCAGACTTGGAAAAGTCCCTGTTTCCATGCTGTTTCATCGAGATGGAGTTCCTCCATTGCAAGAGCCTTTTTAAAGATATAGCCTGTAAAAAGTGAAAGGCAGAGAGCTCCAAATGGCATGAGGAGATTGGAAACCAAGAAGTCCATAGCGTCAAAGAAGGTCTTCCCAAAGATGTGAACATCCGCCATGACACCGTAAGATAGGGCTGAAGGAATTCCAAAGACAAAGGTCAAAATTCCTAAAATCACACTCCATTTAGCACGCTTGCTGTTGTCCTGATTGGTGATATTACCCACATTGATTTCCAGCATAACGACGGAAGAAGTGACCGTCGCAAAGAGGAAGAGCAAGAGGAAGAGGATGTAGAAAATGGTTCCAAAAGGCATCTTGTCAAAGAGTTGAGGCAAGACGATAAAGAGCAAGCTCGGCCCCCCTTCAGACTGGATATTGAAGGCTGACATGGCTGGGAAAATGGCTAGACCCGCCATGATAGATACTGAAATATTCATGGCTACGATGGAAATCCCTGACTGGACTAGATTGGTTTTCTTGTCCAAGTAAGAAGCATAGGTCAACATAGCTGTAACCCCTAGTGAGAGGGCAAAGAAAGATTGTCCCAGAGCATAGAGGAGACCAGCGCTGGTCAGCTTAGAAAAGTCTGGTTTTAGGAAGTAAAGAACCCCTTCCATGGCATTTGGCAAACTGAGAGAACGTCCGATGATGACGACAAAGATAATAAAGAGCAGGGGCATCATGACTTTCGAAGCTCTTTCAATCCCTTTTTGAACCCCACGTGATACAATAAAGATATTCAACAGGATAAAGGCTACTTGAGCTCCTAGGGCAATGGCTGGATTTGAAATGATTGAAGTAAATAACTGAGCATAATCCCCCGTTCCACCAATTTGGAACAATTTTCCAAACTCAATGCCTAGATAGACTAAAATCCAGCCCCCAATAACACTGTAAAACGATAAAAGGATAAAAAGGGCAAAGGCACCAATCCAACCGATAAAGTTGTACTTGCTATTCTTGCCCAGTTTTCCAAAGGTTTTGATAGCTGAGACACCAGCGCTTCGGCCGAGGGCAAATTCTGCAAGCAAAAGGGGGAAACCGATTAGAATAGTGGAGATGAGAAAGACCAGTAAAAAGCCTCCTCCACCGTTAGCAGCAGTCATATAAGGGAATTTCCAAACGGCACCAAGTCCGATGGCTGAACCAGCAGATGCTAGAATAAAGCCCAGTTTAGAACCCCATTGAGATTTTTCAGACATAGTTAAACTCCTAAAATTAGTATTACAAAAGAAAAAGCTACTGCCCTTGGCAACTAGCCTCATAAGTACTCAAAATGAGCGTTTCTTTTGATTGATAGACTTGACTATCCTATCATGTTTTATAAGGTCTGTCAAGAAAACCATTTTCATGTTATGATAAAGTAAAAAATTTCGCAAAAACGCTTGACTCTGACCTAAGGGGAGGGGTTATACTATCATTGTAAGGAGGAAATCATGTACCATATAAAAGAAGCTGCGCAGCTTTCGGGCGTCTCTGTTAAGACCCTACACCACTACGATAAGATAGGACTTTTGGTTCCTTTAAAGTCGGAAAACGGTTATCGAACCTACAGTCAGGAGGATTTGGAACGCCTTCAGGTCATTCTTTACTACAAATATCTAGGTTTTTCTTTAGAAAAAATAGCAGAGCTGTTAAAGGAAGATAAATCAGATTTATTGCCTCACTTGACTAGACAGTTGGACTATTTGACTCGAGAAAGGCAACATCTGGATACCTTGATTTCCACCTTGCAAAAAACCATTCAAGAACAAAAAGGAGAAAGAGAAATGAGCATTCAAGAGAAATTCGCAGGATTTAACTATCAAGACCATCAAAAATACCACCAAGAGGCGGTAGAGAAGTATGGACAAGATGTGATGGACCAAGCGCTGGAGCGCCAAAAAGGTCACGAAGACGAAGCTACGGCTGCCTTCAATCAAGTCTTTCGAGCCTTGTCACAAAATCTTCAAGCTGGTCTACCTGTAACAGCAACCGAAAATCAAGAAGAAGCCGCTAAACTCTTGCAAGCCATCCGTACTTATGGATTTGACTGCTCTATTGAGGTATTTGGTTATATCGGTAAAGGCTACGTCTACAACCCAGAATTTAAGGAAAACATTGACAAATTTGGACCTGGAACAGCCCAGTACACATCAGATGTGATTGCCTATTATGTCCAAACTCAGACAAAATAAAATCGGAGGAGCATTCTTCCGATTTTTACTAAATTCAAGCACTACTTGCTTAATAATTTTTCTACTACATTTAGTTTTCGCATGGTCAAATCTACATTAAAAAGCTTTTCAAGATAGTTGGTACTGAGCTTTTTTCGTTTTGCAGTTCTAGGGAGATAGAGGTAAAGACAATGGTTACCGATACAAATTTCTTCTTCACCGTAATCAATTTTCAATTTTTCTAAAGGGAGACTTTGAATAGATTCTTGATAAAAAATCACATGTATACGGTCATAAAGATAGTGTTCTCCAAACGGGTTTTCTTGGACAATTTTTTTAAAATCACTTTTGTTCTTGATAACCATTTTTAAGTCGGCCCCAATTTTTTCCTTTATCAGAGTATGAACACATTCTCGTATTTCTTCTAAATCTAAATCACTTTCAAGAATGATATTCCCACTTTGAATATAGGTTCGAACTTGTTGAAAACCGGCTTCTGTTAAGATATCTACTAGATAAGACATTTTAGGGATAGCATTTTTTCCATTAGGAGTAACTCCCCTTAACAAGATAATATGTTCCAAAGGACTTCCTTTCTTTTGGGGCTGATTTAGCCATTAAATAATTCAGATTTAGATTGGGTTTGATCCCGCCACCCAACCAGTACAGAGGGCAGAAGTGATGTTAAACCCACCCGTGTGGGCATTGATATCCAGTACCTCGCCAGCAAAGTGGAGTCCAGGTACCAGCTTACTTTCTAGAGTTTTGGGATTGATTTCCTTGAGACTGACGCCCCCTTTGGTAACAAAGGACTTGGCAAGGGACATTTTACCAGTTACAGGAATTTTAAGTCCCTTGATAGACTGGACAAGTTGTTCGCGTTCCTTTTCAGTCAGTTGTTTGACTTTGTCAGGATAGCCTGGCACAAAAAATTCTGCCAAGCGTTCTGGAAGTAAAGTTTTTAAGGCATTTTTTAGAGATTTTTCCCGATTTTCTTCTAGAAATGTAGCCAAGTCTTTCTCAGAAAGTTGAGGTAGAACATCCAGTGAGAGAACCTCTCCGCCCTTGACAAAGCTGGACATACGCAGAGCAGCAGGGCCTGACAAACCAAAGTGGGTAAAGAGCAAATCGTGAGTGATGACATGCTTACCATAGCTTAGGGTCACATCGTCCAATGAAATTCCTTGTAAGGCCTTGTGTGGAAAATCTGTCAACAAAGGACTTTCAGTGGCTTCAAGATCGGTAATGGTATGCTTAAAATGACGGGCAATCTCGTGACCAAAACCAGTCGAACCAGTAGAGGGATAGGATTTCCCACCAGTTGTGACAATGAGTTTCTCACAAGTGAAGGTTTGGTCTGCGGACTTAAGGACAAACTGGTCGTCTATCTTTTTAACCGAAACAATCTCCGTTTGAGTAGCAACTCGACCACCGAGTTCAGTGATTTTCTTTTCCAAGGCCTCGATAATGGTCCGAGACTTGTCACTAGCAGGAAAGACGCGTCCGTGGTCTTCGACCTTAAGTTTAACACCATTTTCTGTAAAAAAATTAATGATATCATGGTTATCAAATTGGGAGAAGACACTGTAGAGAAAGCGCCCATTTCCAGGGATGCCAGCTAGTAGGTCATCTAGAGTTCCGTTGTTGGTTACATTGCAACGTCCCCCACCAGTACCAGCTAATTTTTTTCCAAGTTTCCGATTTTTTTCGATGAGGAGGGTTTTCTGTCCATAAAAGCTACTGGAAATCGTAGCCATCATACCAGCAGGACCTCCACCAATGACGATAGTATCAAAATGTTTCATAGCTCTATTGTACCACAAAAAAACAAGAGATGAAGTCACCTCTTGTCAAGAATGCAATTAATCAATTTCATACCCCATCAGCAAACCACCATCTTCTGCATAAAAACTGCAGAGACCAGATGTTGGGAGAATTTTAATATCCGCCTGTGGGAAGGTTTCACGTATTCGGTCTGAAAGCTGTTGGCAACATTTCTCGTTATTACGTTGGGCCATGACAATACGGCCACCAGCATATCCAGCTTTAATGATTTCATCATAGGCAGCTTGAACTGATTTCTTTGGTCCTCGTGCTTTTTGTAGCAATTCGAGAGTTCCAGTTTCACTAGCTTCTCCGACCATACGGATATTGAGAAGGCCAACGACCGTACCGATAAGCTTGCTCAAACGGCCGTTCTTCACCAAGTTATCGACTTTAGCTAGGACAAAAAGTAACTTGGTTTTTTCTTGATAGGCGGTGATAGCTTCAACCACTTCTTCAAAAGATAAGCCCTGGTCGATCAAGTCATTCACTTTTTCTACGAGCAAGTCAACTTCCCCACCAGCAGACAAACTATCAATTATATGAATTTTAGTATCAGGATGTTCTTCCAGATAAATATTTTTTGCTAGTTGAGCACTATTGTGGCTTCCAGAAAGAGTACCAGTGATGGTTACTAGGAAAATGTTTTTGGCTCCTTCAAATGCTCGCAAATAATCATCTGGGCTTGGACAAGCTGATTTTGAAGCTTCTGCAGTTGCATACATGGTTTCCATCATTTGGTCAATGTCAAGACTGGCATCATCAACAAAGACCTGATCAGCTACTTGAATGGTTAAGGGCACACTTACAAAGGTCGTGTCAATAGCTGGTCTTGCCAGCTGACGATAATCACAACCAGAGTCAGCAATAATCTTCCAAGTCATAGAAATTCTCCATCTTTGTCAGTTATACATTGACAAAGGTTCTGTCTTTTTTTACAATTATATCATGAAAGCCCTTGAAACAAAAGCCTCATCCGTCTGTTGTGACAAGTAGAAAGAAAATGTTATGTCTGAACGTAGAATCTCTGAAAAGTCTCTTGAAAATCTCAGAAAATCAAACCAAGAATCCAATTTATTAACTAGAGAAGCCATCGAAACAGCCCTCTTGCAACTCTTGGAAAAAAAGGACCTGACCAAGATTAGTATTTCTGAATTGGTCAAACGTGCAGGCGTTTCTCGTGCGGCCTTTTATCGCAATTATGATTCCAAAGAGGAGATTTTAGAAAGCGTATTTAAACGAACTGTCCACAATATTATGGAACAGTTGCATCATTATGATTTAAAGACAGACCTTTATCTGGTCTGGGTTCACCTTTTCCGAGAAGCAAGAAAGGAAGCCAGAGTGATTCAACTTGCCTTAGATTACCATCTGGAAAAAATCTTTGTCCAAGCCATGCAGGAGTTTCTGGAAAAATACCATGGAAAATCAAAAGGTGTCAGCTCTTATCTTCATTCCTTCTGGAGTTCAGCCATCGTCTCAGTCCTTTTAAAATGGATCAAGGATGGCATGAAGGTACCTGCTGAAAAGATTGCAGATTTACGGTTACCATTTTTTAAAAAATAGAGAAAAAGGAGAAGAGATATGACTGAAGAAAGACTAGCATGGGATGAGTATTTTGCAGCCCAAGCTCTACTAATTGCCAATCGTTCCACTTGTAAACGTGCCAAAGTGGGCGCAATTCTGGTAAAGGATAATAAGGTTATTTCAACTGGTTACAATGGTTCAGTGTCAGGAACCGAGCATTGTATTGACCACGAATGTCTGGTCATTGAAGGCCACTGTGTTCGCACCCTTCACGCTGAGGTCAATGCTATCCTTCAAGGTGCAGAACGTGGTGTTCCTAAAGGCTTTACAGCCTATGTAACCCATTTTCCTTGTCTGAATTGTACCAAACAATTGCTTCAGGTCGGTTGTAAGCGTGTGGTTTATATCAACCAGTACCGAATGGACGACTACGCCCAATACCTTTATCAAGAAAAGGGAACAGAATTGACTCATTTACCACTTGAGACAGTACAGACAGCTCTTAAAGAGGCTGATTTAATGTGAAAAATTATCAAAAATAAATGGTTTAGAAAGATTTTTAAACCGTTTTTTGGTATAATAAGAAGAATAAATTGAAAGAAGGAATTCCAAAAATGGGAAAAATTGAAGTTATTAATCATCCACTGATTCAACACAAATTGTCAATCTTGCGTCGTACAGATACTTCTACAAAAGCTTTTCGTGAGCTAGTAGATGAGATTGCAATGTTGATGGGGTATGAAGTACTTCGTGATCTTCCACTAGAAGATGTAGAAATCGAAACACCAATCACAAAAACAGTTCAAAAACAATTGGCAGGTAAGAAATTGGCTATCGTTCCAATCTTGCGTGCAGGTATCGGGATGGTGGATGGACTTTTGAGCTTGGTTCCAGCTGCTAAAGTTGGCCACATTGGTATGTACCGTGATGAAGAAACGCTTCAACCAGTTGAGTACTTGGTGAAATTACCTGAAGATATTGACCAACGTCAAATTTTTGTGGTAGACCCAATGTTGGCAACAGGTGGATCAGCAATCTTGGCTGTTGACTCTCTTAAAAAACGTGGTGCATCAAATATCAAATTTGTCTGCCTTGTATCTGCTCCAGAAGGTGTTAAAGCCCTTCAAGAAGCTCATCCAGATGTAGAAATCTTTACAGCAGCCTTGGATGAACGCTTGAACGAACACGGTTATATCGTTCCAGGTCTTGGAGATGCTGGAGACCGCTTGTTCGGTACGAAATAAGATCGAAAAGAAGAATGACTTGGAAAAGAAGCTCCAGTCACGAAAGGAGGTTGAATTTTTGTTTCTGTCTGATGAAAACAGAGCAAAAATTTGACCTTTTTTGACCAAGATATTATAATAGTCTTATCTTCAGTCATTTGACCAACAAAATTAAAACTCAAAAGGAGAAATAAATGATTCCTGTAGTTATTGAACAAACAAGCCGTGGAGAACGTTCTTACGATATTTACTCACGTCTTCTCAAAGACCGCATCATTATGCTGACAGGCCCAGTTGAAGACAATATGGCTAACTCTGTTATTGCCCAATTGCTTTTCTTAGATGCCCAAGATAGTACAAAAGATATTTACCTTTATGTCAATACACCTGGTGGTTCCGTTTCAGCTGGTTTGGCAATCGTTGATACCATGAACTTTATCAAGGCCGATGTCCAAACCATTGTTATGGGAATGGCAGCATCTATGGGGACGGTCATTGCATCAAGTGGAGCAAAAGGCAAACGTTTCATGCTTCCAAATGCAGAGTATATGATCCACCAACCAATGGGTGGTACAGGTGGAGGTACTCAGCAAACCGATATGGCGATCGCTGCAGAACACTTGCTTAAAACTCGTAATACTTTGGAAAAAATCTTGGCTGAAAATTCAGGTCAGTCAATCGAAAAAGTCCATGCAGATGCAGAACGAGATAACTGGATGAGCGCCCAGGAAACACTTGAATATGGCTTTATTGATGAAATCATGGCCAACAATTCATTGAATTAATGGTGATAGAAGGCAAACTCGACTGGGTTTGCTTTTTTTGGTATAATAGGGAGAGATTTCTTAGAAAGAGGATTTATCATGTTTGAAAAAGTCAATCGATCTGGCTTGATTATCTATCTTTACTATAATCGTGATGCCAAAAAACTGCAGGATTATGGAGATATTACCTATCATTCCAAGAAACATCGTTACTTACAGCTTTATGTTCCAACTCAAGAAGTGGAGCAATTGGTCGGGCGCTTGGGCAAGGAAAAATTTATAAAAAAAGTTAGAGTTTGTCATATCCAAGAGTTGGAAACACCCTTTGTGGGCAATCTTTATCGAGAGGAAAACGTTATCATCGAAAAAGTCTAAGAAAAGTGTTGACAATTTTCTGATAATTCGGTATATTCTTAACATGCTATTTATTTAAGAATAAGGAGACAAAAAAGATGAAGAAAAAATTTGCCCTATCGTTTGTGGCGCTTGCAAGTGTAGCACTTCTTGCAGCCTGTGGAGAAGTGAAGTCTGGAGCGTCAAACGCTGCTGGTAATTCAGTAGATGAAAAGACAATCAAAATTGGATTTAACTTTGAAGAAACTGGTGCCGTAGCAGCCTACGGTACATCTGAACAAAAAGGTGCCCAACTTGCCGTTGATGAAATCAATGCTGCAGGTGGTATCGATGGAAAACAAATCGAAGTAGTCGATAAAGATAACAAGTCTGAAACAGCTGAGGCGGCTTCAGTAACAACTAACCTTGTAACCCAATCTAAAGTATCAGCAATCGTAGGACCTGCGACATCTGGTGCAACTGCAGCTGCGGTAGCTAACGCTACAAAAGCAGGTGTTCCATTGATTTCGCCAAGTGCGACTCAAGATGGATTGACTAAAGGTCAAGATTACCTCTTTATCGGAACTTTCCAAGATAGCTTCCAAGGAAAAATTATCTCAAACTATGTTTCTGAAAAATTGCAAGCTAAGAAAGTTGTTCTTTACACTGATAATGCTAGCGACTATGCTAAAGGTATTGCCAAAGCCTTCCGTGAAGCTTACAAAGGTGAAATCGTTGCAGATGAAACTTTCGTAGCAGGTGACACAGACTTCCAAGCAGCCCTTACAAAAATGAAAGGGAAAGATTTTGATGCTATCATCGTTCCTGGTTACTACACTGAAGCTGGTAAAATTGTAAACCAAGCGCGTGGTATGGGAATTGACAAACCAATCGTTGGTGGTGATGGATTCAACGGTGAAGAGTTTGTACAACAAGCAACTCCTGAAAAAGCATCAAACATCTACTTTATCTCAGGCTTCTCAACTACTGTAGAAGTTTCAGCTAAAGCAAAAGCTTTCCTTGATGCTTACCGTGCTAAGTACAACGAAGAGCCTTCAACATTTGCAGCCTTGGCTTATGACTCAGTTCACCTTGTAGCAAACGCAGCAAAAGGTGCTAAAAACTCTGGCGAAATCAAGGATAACCTTGCTAAAACAAAAGATTTTGAAGGTGTAACTGGTCAAACAAGCTTCGATGCAGACCACAACACAGTCAAAACTGCTTACATGATGACCATGAACAATGGTAAGGTTGAAGCAGCAGAAGTTGTAAAACCATAATAGAAAATGTTGAAATAGGGAATGAGCCTTTGACTCACTCCCTGTTTCGATGTTTAATACTCTTCAAAAATCAAATTCAAACTGCGTCAACGTCGCCTTGCCGTACTCAAGTACAGCCTGTGGCTAGTTTCCTAGTTTGCTCTTTGATTTTTATTGAGTATAAGAACTTATAAAAAGTGAGGGAAAACCCTCGAAATTATAAATAGAAAGAGTGAATCTTATGCTCCAACAACTAGTAAATGGTTTGATTCTAGGTAGTGTTTATGCGCTGTTAGCCCTAGGATATACCATGGTTTACGGAATTATCAAGCTCATCAACTTCGCCCACGGTGATATTTATATGATGGGAGCCTTTATCGGTTATTTCTTGATTAATTCTTTCCAAATGAATTTCTTTGTAGCTCTTATTGTAGCTATGTTAGCGACAGCCATTCTTGGTGTCGTGATTGAGTTCCTTGCTTACCGACCTTTGCGTCACTCTACTCGTATTGCTGTTTTGATTACAGCTATTGGGGTTTCTTTCCTATTGGAATATGGGATGGTCTATCTGGTTGGTGCTAATACCCGTGCCTTCCCTCAAGCGATTCAAACAGTTCGCTATGATTTGGGACCAGTTAGCCTAACAAACGTGCAGTTAATGATTTTGGCCATTTCCTTGATTTTGATGATTTTGTTACAAGTCATTGTCCAAAAGACTAAGATGGGGAAAGCCATGCGTGCAGTATCCGTAGATAGCGATGCGGCGCAATTGATGGGGATCAATGTAAACCGTACTATCAGCTTTACCTTCGCTTTGGGGTCAGCTCTTGCGGGTGCGGCTGGTGTTCTGATTGCCCTCTATTATAACTCTCTTGAGCCTTTGATGGGAGTTACTCCAGGTCTTAAATCTTTCGTTGCCGCAGTACTTGGTGGTATCGGAATTATTCCTGGTGCAGCTCTTGGTGGTTTTGTGATTGGTCTATTGGAAACCTTTGCGACAGCCTTTGGAATGTCAGACTTCCGTGATGCTATTGTTTATGGAATCTTGTTGTTGATCTTGATTGTCCGCCCAGCTGGTATCCTTGGTAAAAATGTGAAAGAGAAGGTGTAAACGATGAAAGAAAATTTAAAAGTTAATATTCTATGGTTACTCCTTTTGTTAGCTGGCTATGGCTTGATTAGTGTATTGGTTTCAGTCGGAGTACTCAATCTATTCTATGTACAGATTTTACAACAAATCGGAATTAATATTATTCTGGCTGTTGGTCTCAACTTAATCGTTGGTTTTTCAGGCCAATTTTCACTTGGTCATGCTGGTTTCATGGCGATTGGTGCCTATGCCGCTGCTATTATTGGTTCTAAATCACCAACCTACGGTGCCTTCTTTGGAGCCATGCTGTTAGGTGCTTTGCTTTCAGGAGCAGTTGCCTTGCTTGTCGGAATTCCAACCTTACGCTTGAAGGGGGATTACCTTGCGGTAGCAACTCTCGGTGTTTCTGAAATTATCCGTATCTTTATCATCAATGGTGGAAGCCTTACAAATGGTGCAGCAGGTATCTTGGGAATTCCTAACTTTACAACCTGGCAAATGGTTTACTTCTTTGTCGTGATTACAACCATTGCAACCTTGAACTTTTTGCGTAGTCCAATTGGTCGTTCAACTCTCTCTGTTCGTGAGGATGAAATCGCTGCTGAGTCAGTTGGGGTTAATACGACTAAGATTAAAATCATCGCCTTCGTCTTTGGTGCTATTACTGCAAGTATTGCAGGGTCACTTCAGGCAGGATTTATCGGTTCAGTTGTACCGAAAGATTACACTTTCATCAACTCAATCAACGTTTTGATCATTGTTGTCTTTGGTGGACTTGGTTCCATTACAGGTGCTATTGTTTCAGCTATTGTTCTTGGAATTTTGAATATGCTTCTCCAAGATGTTGCTAGTGTGCGTATGATTATTTATGCTTTGGCCTTGGTATTGGTAATGATTTTCAGACCAGGTGGACTACTTGGGACATGGGAATTGAGCCTATCACGTTTCTTTAAAAAATCTAAGAAGGAGGAACAAAACTAATGGCATTACTTGAAGTAAAACAGTTAACCAAACATTTTGGCGGTCTAACAGCTGTTGGAGATGTGACTCTTGAATTGAACGAAGGGGAATTGGTTGGACTAATCGGTCCAAATGGAGCTGGTAAAACCACCCTTTTCAATCTCTTGACAGGTGTTTATGAACCAAGTGAGGGAACAGTAACACTAGATGGTCACCTTTTGAATGGAAAGTCACCTTATAAGATTGCTTCTTTGGGACTTGGACGTACATTCCAAAATATCCGTCTCTTTAAAGATTTAACAGTTTTGGACAATGTTTTGATTGCTTTTGGCAACCATCACAAACAACATGTTTTTGCTAGTTTCTTACGCTTACCAGCTTTTTACAAGAGTGAAAAAGAATTAAAGGCTAAGGCTTTGGAATTGTTGAAAATCTTTGATTTAGATGGTGATGCAGAAACTCTTGCTAAAAATCTTGCCTACGGACAACAACGTCGTTTGGAAATTGTTCGTGCTCTCGCTACGGAACCTAAAATTCTCTTTTTAGATGAACCAGCAGCAGGTATGAACCCACAGGAAACAGCCGAATTGACTGAGTTAATTCGTCGTATCAAAGATGAATTTAAGATTACGATCATGCTGATTGAACACGATATGAATCTGGTCATGGAAGTGACAGAACGTATCTACGTACTTGAATATGGTCGTTTGATTGCTCAGGGAACTCCAGACGAAATTAAGACCAATAAACGCGTTATCGAAGCTTATCTAGGAGGTGAAGCCTAATGTCTATGTTAAAAGTTGATAATCTTTCTGTGCATTACGGTATGATCCAAGCAGTCCGTGATGTAAGCTTTGAAGTAAATGAAGGAGAGGTTGTTTCCCTTATCGGTGCCAATGGTGCAGGTAAGACAACCATTCTCCGTACCTTGTCTGGTTTGGTTAGACCGAGTTCAGGAAAGATTGAATTTTTAGGTCAAGAAATCCAAAAAATGCCAGCTCAAAAAATCGTGGCAGGTGGTCTTTCACAAGTTCCAGAAGGACGCCACGTCTTTCCTGGCTTAACTGTTATGGAAAATCTTGAAATGGGAGCTTTCTTAAAGAAAAACCGTGAAGAAAATCAAGCCAACTTGAAGAAAGTTTTCTCATGCTTTCCTCGTCTTGAAGAACGGAAGAACCAAGATGCAGCTACTCTTTCAGGGGGAGAACAGCAAATGCTTGCCATGGGACGCGCCCTCATGTCAACACCAAAACTTCTTCTTTTAGATGAACCATCAATGGGACTTGCCCCAATCTTTATCCAAGAGATTTTTGATATCATTCAAGACATCCAGAAACAAGGAACAACCGTCCTCTTGATTGAACAAAATGCCAATAAAGCACTCGCAATCTCTGACCGAGGCTATGTATTGGAAACAGGGAAAATCGTTCTATCAGGAACAGGAAAAGAACTCGCTTCATCAGAAGAAGTCAGAAAAGCATATCTAGGTGGCTAAAAAGGTCCGGGGGACCTTTTTAGTCGGCGGATGAAGATTGCGAAGCAATTATCAAATCCACTGGATTGTTTTAGTCGGTGGATGAGGATTACGAAGTAATCATCATTATAGTCCAGGGGATCTTTTTAGTTGACAGATATAGATTGTAAAGCAATCTTTATCTACATTAAAAGGTTAATTTCTAATAATTGAAAAAATCGAATGAAATGTATCTTACCTTCATTCAGAGAGCTCTATTTCAGAGCTCTTTTTGCTAGCTTATTCATACTTTTCTGAATTTTGAAAAAGAAATGTAAGCGTTTGATAGATTTGCAAAAAGATTGTATAATAGGGATAAGAATAGAAAAGGAGAAGTCTCATGGCAGTTAAAGATTTTATGACCCGCAAGGTAGTTTATATTAGTCCAGATACAACAGTATCTCATGCAGCAGATTTAATGAGAGAGCAAGGATTGCACCGCTTGCCTGTTATCGAAAATGATCAATTAGTTGGTTTGGTGACTGAGGGAACCATTGCACAAGCAAGTCCATCAAAAGCAACAAGTCTTTCTATCTATGAGATGAATTATCTTCTAAATAAGACAAAAGTAAAAGATGTCATGATTCGCGATGTTGTCACTGTTTCAGGCTATGCGAGTCTAGAGGATGCAACTTATCTGATGTTGAAAAATAAGATTGGTATTCTTCCTGTCGTTGATAACCATCAAGTATACGGAGTTATTACGGATCGTGATGTTTTCCAAGCCTTTCTTGAAATTGCTGGTTATGGTGAGGAAGGAATTCGTGTGCGCTTTGTTACGGAAAACGAAGTTGGCGTTCTTGGAAAAATTATTTCTTTGATTGTAGAAGAAAATTTGAATATCTCGCATACAGTCAATATTCCGCGTAAGGATGGTAAGGTCATTATCGAAGTTCAAATCGATGGATCAATTGATTTACCAGCCTTGAAAGAAAAATTTGAATCAGAGAATATTCAAGTAGAAGAGATTACTCGTACTTCAGCAAAAGTCTTGTAAGAAGGGAAGCCGAAAGGCTTCTTTTTACGTGTAATAAGGGATTAGAGCAAAAGATGGAAAGAAATGATAAAATATGCTATAATGAAATAATGTAAAAAAGGAGTATTTATGGACATTTCAGAAATTCGTCAGAAAATTGACGCAAATCGTGAAAAATTAGCTTCTTTCAGGGGGTCTCTTTGACCTCGAAGGTTTAGAGGAAGAGATTGCCATCTTGGAAAACAAGATGACAGAACCTGATTTTTGGAACGATAATATCGCGGCCCAAAAAACGTCGCAAGAATTAAATGAATTAAAAAACACCTATAACACCTTTCACAAAATGGAAGAGTTGCAGGATGAAGTTGAAATTTTATTAGACTTTTTAGTTGAAGATGAGTCGGTACATGAAGAATTGGTTGAACAGTTGTCAGAACTTGATAAGATGATGACCAGTTACGAGATGACCTTGCTCTTGTCAGAACCTTATGACCATAATAATGCCATCTTGGAAATCCATCCAGGATCCGGTGGTACTGAGGCTCAGGACTGGGGTGATATGTTGCTTCGTATGTACACTCGCTATGGAAATGCTAAAGGCTTTAAAGTGGAAGTATTGGATTACCAAGCAGGAGATGAAGCTGGTATCAAGTCAGTAACCTTATCTTTTGAAGGACCTAATGCCTATGGTCTTCTCAAGTCAGAAATGGGTGTACACCGTTTGGTACGAATTTCACCATTTGACTCTGCTAAACGTCGCCACACCTCTTTCACATCTGTAGAAGTGATGCCAGAATTGGATGATACTATTGAAGTAGAAATCCGTGAAGATGATATCAAGATGGATACTTTCCGTTCAGGTGGTGCTGGTGGACAAAACGTCAACAAGGTTTCCACAGGTGTGCGTTTGACACACATTCCTACGGGAACTGTCGTTCAGTCAACAGTCGATCGTACCCAGTATGGAAATAGAGATCGTGCCATGAAGATGTTGCAGGCTAAGCTCTATCAAATGGAGCAGGAGAAGAAAGCTGCGGAAGTCGATTCCCTCAAGGGTGAGAAAAAGGAAATCACATGGGGAAGTCAAATTCGTTCTTATGTTTTCACGCCATATACTATGGTAAAAGACCATCGAACTAACTTTGAAGTTGCACAAGTAGATAAGGTTATGGATGGAGACCTAGATGGTTTTATTGATGCCTATCTCAAGTGGAGAATCAGCTAAGATAGAAAGGAACTCACATGTCAATTATTGAAATGAGAGATGTCGTCAAAAAATACGACAACGGAACGACTGCCCTACGTGGTGTTTCGGTAAGCGTTCAACCAGGGGAATTTGTTTACATCGTAGGACCTTCAGGAGCTGGGAAATCAACCTTTATTCGTTCTTTGTATCGCGAAGTAAAAATCGAAAAAGGAAGCTTATCTGTTGCTGGTTTTAATCTGGTTAAAATTAAAAAGAAAGATGTTCCTCTCCTACGTCGTAGTGTTGGGGTTGTCTTCCAAGATTATAAACTGTTACCAAAGAAAACCGTTTATGAAAATATTGCTTATGCAATGGAGGTAATTGGAGAAAGTCGCCGTAATATCAAAAAACGTGTGATGGAAGTCTTAGACTTGGTTGGATTGAAGCATAAGGTTCGTTCTTTCCCAAATGAACTTTCAGGGGGAGAACAGCAACGGATTGCAATTGCACGTGCCATTGTAAACAATCCAAAAGTATTGATTGCGGACGAACCAACAGGAAACTTGGACCCAGATAATTCATGGGAAATTATGAACTTGCTGGAACGCATCAATCTCCAAGGTACAACTGTCTTGATGGCTACCCACAACAGTCAGATTGTAAATACCTTGCGCCACCGTGTCATTGCCATTGAAAATGGCCGTGTCGTTCGTGACGAAGCTAAAGGAGAATATGGATACGATGATTAGTAGATTTTTTCGTCATTTATTTGAATCGTTAAAAAGTTTGAAACGAAATGGCTGGATGACAGTAGCTGCTGTTAGTTCAGTTATGATTACTTTGACCTTGGTTGCAATATTTGCATCTGTTATCTTTAATACGGCTAAACTAGCTACAGATATTGAAAATAATGTTCGAGTAATGGTATACATTCGTAAGGACGTAGCTGATAATAGTGAGACCATTGAAAAAGAAGGTCAAACTGTTACAAATAACGACTACCATAAGGTATATGATGCTTTGAAAGGTATGTCAACCGTTAAAAGTGTTACGTTTTCAAGTAAAGAAGAACAATATGAAAAGTTGACAGAAACAATGGGGGACAACTGGAAAATCTTTGAGGGCGATGCCAATCCACTCTATGATGCATATATCGTTGATACAAATACACCAAGTGATGTAAAGACGGTAGCAGAAGAGGCTAAGAAAATCGAAGGTGTATCAGAAGTTCAAGATGGTGGTGCTAATACAGAACGCTTGTTTAAGTTAGCTTCATTTATTCGTGTCTGGGGACTAGTTATCGCTGGATTATTGATTTTCATTGCGGTGTTCTTGATTTCTAATACTATACGTATCACCATCATTTCACGAAGCCGTGAAATTCAAATCATGCGTTTAGTAGGTGCTAAGAACGGCTATATCCGCGGACCTTTCTTGCTTGAAGGTGCCTTCATCGGTTTGCTTGGAGCAACCCTTCCATCAGTTTTGGTATTTATTGTCTATAAAATGGTTTACCAATCGGTTAATAAGTCATTGGTTGGTCAGAACCTTTCAATGATATCACCAGAAGTATTCAGTCCACTGATGATTGCCTTATTATTTGTGATTGGAATTTTTATCGGTTCAATCGGATCAGGAATTTCAATGCGCCGATTCCTGAAAATCTAAAATAAAATAGAAGTATATTTGAGGAGATTTTAATATCTCCTTTTTTACTACAAAAATTTTAGAAAAA